>NZ_JBEZNF010000009.1:0-272719 GCF_040653095.1 Streptomyces sp. NPDC048057 | reverse complement strand
CCAGAAGGGCGTCCAGGTTTGTCTTCACACACCGACCAACGGGCGCCCTTCGCCATGGTCGCGGCCAGCACAAACATCGGACTCATTCATCTAGGCGTAGGCGATCGCGGGAAGTGAGTCGACCACCACAACTTGACCATCCGAGTGGGCCGACTCCTGGCATGCTGGACCGACCATCATCCTCAGCCTTGCTTGCGCTTGGAGACACCTTTCTGACCTGCACAGATGCAGTACCGCCGAGGCGCTGCAAAAATCAGGTGGAGAGCAACTCCCGGAAGGCTCCTGACCTGGGACTTTACCCTCGGGTCGTCATCAGCCCAGGAGGGTTCGCAGCCTGGCGTGGTGGTGGTGTGCATGGTGCGCTCCGTGGTCGTCATCAGCCCAGGAGGGTTCGCAGCACGGGCCCGCACCTCTCCAGAGGCGGGCCCGTCGGTGTCGTCATCAACCCAGGAGGGTTCGCAACACCATCACGACCGCCGCACCGTGCCCGAGCGTCCACGTCGTCATCAACCCAGGAGGGTTCGCAACACGAGGCGTGCCGCCGCGTACGCAGTCCAGGACACGGTCGCCATCAACCCAGGAGGGTTCGCAACCGGCCCGCCCCTCACACGTCGCGATACCCACTGCAAGTCGTCATCAGCCCAGGGGGATTCGCAACGTCGTCTGCGGCGCCGTCGCGGGCACCTGCTTAACGGGTCGTCATCAGGCCAGGAGGGTTCACAACCAGTGCCGGCGGGCCTCGGCCGCGGTGGTGTAGCTGGTCGTCATCAGCCCTGAAGAGTTCGACGGCAGTAATCCATCCACAACCGCGAGCGCCGTCACAGCACGCACTGCAGCAACCCTTCGGTAGCGCAACCTCCCAGGTCAGAGCGCTTTGGCCAAGCCTGCTCCGCAGGCGCATGCTGGTTCAGAGGTGACGCGCTCAAACCGAGCAGCATCGCGGACACGAACAGCTACCAACGGCTCCCCGATATCGCTGAGACCGTCATCTCCGAGCACGGAGTCACCACTGCGACCTCCTACCACACGGGGGATAGCCGAGGTGGCATATGACAAGAAATCACCCTCTTGCTCACTGAGGCCAACTAGCCTTCGCCAAATGGGAGTTCAGACGTGCATTCGACGCGCGACAACACATCTCCACGGACGACCAAAATGCGCATAAAGGTAGATGTCCAAGCCGACCAACCGAGCCTCTCCTGGGAGGACGTACACGGACCAGCACGTGCCGTCGTCTACCGGCTGCTAGAGGAGCACGACCCCGCCCTCGCTCAGTCTCTGCACGACGAGGGCTGGCATGGTCACCCGCTGAAGCCGATCGGGATCACCAGCCCTCAGTTCAAGGGAGCGCCCCGAAAGCGCGGCGTCTACACGACCTCCCAAGCAGGATCGATCTGGCTCGGGTCGCCGGTGCCCGAGATCGCTTCGGCGTTGGTGGCCGCCCTCGCGCGGCGGACCGAGATCGTCTGGGGGGCTGCTCGCTTGCCTATCCAGGGCTTCACCGTCGAGGTCGGTACGCCGACACCCGCCCAAGGGGTGGTCGAGATGGAGACGGCGACTCCGGTCGTCGTGCGGCACGACGGGCGCGAGTTACTGCCCCGCGACGAGCACTTCGTCGAACGCTTGCAGCACAACCTCACCCACAAGGCAGATGTGTTGGGACTGCCTGCTCCGCGCGGGCTGCGGGTGCTGGAGGCTGGGCCGCGGCGGCGGTTCTCCGTACGGGGGGCGCCTCGGATCGGGGCGCAGGTGCGGGTGGCGATGGAGGCCGATCCGCGGTTCGTGGACGCCATTCGGTCGTGGGGGCTCGGCCTCGACACAGTGCAGGGGTTCGGGTGGATCCGGTGAGCGGTGGGGCTCTGACCGCGACCGGGCATCCCTTGCAGCGCGCCGGAGCGTGGGCCGTGACCGTCATCGCCGAGAGGGAACGACCTGACCAGGTGACCTCGGAGGACCTCGACGGCGTTGCCCGCTCCGTGCTGGCCGATGCCGTGCACTGCGCCGTCGCAGCGAGGACGGTTGCGGCGTACGACTGGTGGAAGGTCCTGTTCGCGCTCTACCCGAACTCCAAGCCGACCCATGCCGGCCGGCCTCGCGACAAGGCTCTCCTCAGGGAGGCCATGGAGCCGATGTTCGCCCCGGACGACGACACTCAGGCCCCGCGCCCCTGCACCTTCTGCGGTACTCCGGCGTCGGTTCTGTGGGCCAAGTCGATGCTGCCGCTCTTCGACACCAACAAGGCGCTGAACTCCTTGCCGCCGGGGATGCGCGGCTGGCCCGTGTGCCGGGGTTGCCGGGTCGCGATGTGGGCGCTTCCGTACGGGGCGTGGGTCACGGCCGGATCGGCGACGGTGCTCTCGTGCGAGAGCCCGGCCGCCGAGTACGAGTTCGCGGCACGGAACGTGGAGCGAGCCCGGCGTATCGCGCACATCGGCTTCTCCGGTCTGGGCGCCGGCGCTCGCCCCGAACTGGTCGCTCTGCGTGCGCTGCGCGCGGTCGACGGCGGACTGTCCGCCACCACGTTGTGGAGCTTCAAGAACGACAACCAGGAACCGTGGCTGCGGGTTACCCGGACGCGTCGAGCGGTACCGCGCTTCCTCGCCATCGTGGACGGCAACAAGGTCCTGCGCCGTGGATGGCGGCTGATGGAGCTGGCACTCACCCAACGGGACCGCGAGGGTCTGGTCTCTGCTGACGGGGCGGGCGAGGCGGCGCGTCTGGTCTTCGAGGCCGAGGACGGGCGCAGCCGTTCCCTGCTGTCGCAGGCCCATCGGCTGCTGTGGGACACCGATCGGTGGACCGGCGGAGATCGTACGGCCCTGACCCGGCTCGCTTTCCGATACGAGAAGGAGGTACACGGCATGGAGCCGGACCTGAAGGGCGTGGCGACGCTGATCGCCGACTGGATCGAGCACGGCAGTGGCAGCCCGCGCGGCCGGCTGGCGGAGTACCGGAACGCCGGGCTGAACGGCTACCAACTCGGGCAGCTCCTCTACCAGGCCGGGTACCGGCTGAAGCTGGACGGGCGGAAGGTCGAGGTCGATCCGGCGGCCTGGCAGCCGTTGATCGGGAAGCGGCCCCGCGCCTGGGAGCACCGCATGCTGCTGGGCGCCGAGGTGCTGCGCGTCCTCGGTGAGCGCGGCATCGAAGTCGCCGAACCGCCGGAGGATCCGCAGGAGCGGAAGCGGGTCGAGGCCCTGCTGGAGCAGCCGGTGCTGGCGGCGGACGACGAGTACTACTTCGGAGGGGCGTAATGGCTTATCTGGCAGGCAGGATGCTGGTTTCCGTGGAGGCCGGCGCCCCGAACAACGGCAAGGGCGAGGACACGACGGCCCGGGTGAAGTACGCGACCGTACGCGGCCGTCGCCACCCCTACGTCTCCGCCCAGGCCGTGCGCCGTTGGATCCGGGACGGGATGGTGGAGCGGGGCGTGCCCGCGTCGCCCGTGACCCGGGTGGGCAAGGCGCAGAACCGGGCCCAGAAGGCCAACACCGACGCAGACCCGATCACCTACGCCGACGACGATCTGTTCGGGTACATGCGGGCGGGTGCGAAGAAGGACGACGCCGCCACGACGCTCCGCGACAGCCCGTTCATGCTCGGCACGCTGATGTCGGTGGTGCCGGTGCACCCGACGGAGGACTTCGGGGTGATGTCGCGCGGGGTGAGTGAACCCGTTCTGCACGGACACGAGTTCTACACCGCCGACCTCGCCGCTCCGTTCCTGCTCGACCTGCCGAGGATCGGCACTTTCACCCTGCCGAACTCCGACGGCGTCGGGCGGCCGAACTACCTCACGCAGGAGCAGGCCCTCCAGGTCGCCCAGGCCGCGGCGCTGGGTGCCGGCACCGAAGTGTTCCGCGGTCAGGGTGCCGTACGGCTGCCGGTCGAGGAGCGCCGTCACCGGGCCGCGCTGCTGCTGGAGGCGATCGCCCATCTCAGCGGAGGCGCCAAGCAGGCACTTCACTACGGGGACCGAGTTCCGTCCCTGATCGTCATGGTGCCGTTCAAGGGGGGTGTCAATCCGCTCGCGCATGTGATCACCGGCGATGAGGACGGCCTGGTGGTACGGGGCGACGTGCTACGCAAGGAACTGGCCGCGTGGAACGGGGAGTGGGTGTCGCCCGTCCGGGTGGGATGGCGGCCCGGGTTCCGCGACGACCTGCGGGAGGACTTCGAGAAGGTGTGTGCGCAGGAGATCGCCGACGGCACCGTCGTGGTGGATCATCCTCGTACGATCCTGCTCGGTCTGGCGTCAGAGATGCGCGAAGGCGCATGGGACGCCTGGTTCGACGACGCGGCTGAGTGACCACGGTGTCGTACGCCGAACCGCTTCCGGCGTGGAGGCTGACGTTCTACGCGCCCGTGGCGTCCTTCCGGGACCCGTTCTTCCCCGGGCTCACCCGTGGGCTTCCGGTGCCGCCGCCGTCCACGGTGCGGGGCCTGCTCGCCGCGGCCACCGGGGCGCCGTACGAGTCCCTGGCCTTCGGCATGGCCGCCTGGTCGGAGGGCGAGGGGGTGGATGCGGAGACGTACCACCCGATCGACGCGGGCGGCGCCAACCCTGCCGTGTCGGGGCGGGTGCGCGCGGGCAAGGGCGGGATGACCCTGCGGATGCGGCCCTTCCGCGCGGACGTACATCTGACGGTGTGGCTGCCGGGTCCGGAGGGTGACCGCGTCGCCCGGGCGTTCCGGCGCCCCGTGTGGGGTCTCCGTCTCGGTCGTTCGCAGGATCTGGTCCACCTCCAGGAGCGTGTGGAGGTCACGCTCGGACCGGTCACGGAGGCGGTCGTGGGGTCGGCTCTGGCGCCGACCACCGGCCACGACGTGCCGTACGCGACGGTCCACCGGATGGCCGCGTCCATCTCGACGGACCGCATGACCAGCCGCTGGTCCGACTACCTGTGGTGCGACACCCCCGCGGGCCGGTATCCGGTCCGCGGCGCCTACGAGGACACCGACTACCAGAAGAAGGGACAGGCCCTGTGGCTCCTGGAGCCGTGACCGGCCCGCCGCCCTGGCGGACCTCCCTGGGCGACCTACGGGCGAAGTCCACGCCGATCCACGACCGGGAGCGGCTCACCACCCACTCCCGTACGGTCCATGCCGCGGTCGGCCCGATCCAGGACCGGGTGGGGAACGCAGGTGTCCTCGCCGACGCGCCGGCCTTCTGGTCCCGCGTCCGGCGGGCCGCGCTCCTGCACGACGCCGGGAAGATCGCCGAGGGCTTTCAGCGCCAGGTGGACATCGGCGGGGTGCCCTGGGGCGAGCGACACGAGGTGTTGTCCCTCGCGTACGTCGATCTGCTCGCCGAAGCCACGGGGTGGACCGCGGAGGACCGTCTGATGGTGGCGACGCTGGTGGCCACCCATCACCGCGCCCTGCTCAGCGGAGACAGCGGCGGCCACGGGGGCAAACCGGCCCTGAGCCGGCAGTACAACAAGGAGACGGACTGGAACGAGGCGTTCGGCACCGGTGCCGACCTCAGGACGGGCGAGACCGTGTCGCAGGTGCCGCGCTTCCTGCACCGGGAGTGGCTAGCGTGGCTCTGCGGCTATCTCGCCACGGATCCGCCCACGACCTCCCCCGGTGACCCGCCGCTGGCACATCGCGCCCGGGACGTGTTGGAGGAACTGCTGAACGCCTGGCGGCAGCCCGTCAAACCCCATCGCGGGCTGCTGGCGGTCCTCGCGCAGGGCGCGCTCACCCTGGCCGACCGGTCCGGTTCCGCGCATGTCGCCCTCCAGACCCACATGCCGCTGGCTTCCGACTATCTGGCGCGTCTGCCGTACGAACCCCACGTCCACCAGCTGCGGGCCGCGGAATCCTCGGGCCATCTGGTGCTGATCGCGCCCACCGGGAGCGGCAAGACCGAGGCCGGACTCGCGTGGGCCGCTGGACAGATGGCGACGATGTCCGGTCTCCCGCGCGTGGTGTGGACGCTGCCGTACAAGGCGTCGTTGAACGCGATCCGCCGCCGCTTCGCCGACAACCTGATCCCGGCGCCGGGCGAGCAGAAAGCGGACATCGGACTGCTGCACGGCACCGTCGCTCAGACGCTCCTCGCCGAGGCGCTGGAGGACGACTGCGCCGCCGGGGACCCACACACCGAACCGACGGCGGACCAGGTGCGGAAGGCCCGGGCGCAGGCGAACGCGATGCGGCTGTTCACCCATCGGCTACGGGTCGCCACCCCGCACCAGCTCCTCAGCGGAGCCGTGGCCGGGCCGACGTACTCCTCCGTACTGCTCGACCAGGCGAACGCCCTCTTCGTCCTGGACGAGCTGCATGCGTACGAGCCCGACACCTTCGGGCGTCTCTGCGCGGCGATGCGGCTGTGGGAGCGGCTCGGCAGCCGGTTCGCCGTGCTGTCGGCGACGCTCGCCGACACCATGGTCCAGATCATCGAGGAGAGCGTCGAGCAGCCGGTCACCGTCCACCGCGCACCGGCGGGTACACGTCCCGTACGGCACCATCTGGTGCTGGACGAACGTCCGGTGGACGCTCCGGAGAGCGTGGAACGGCTGCGGGAGCAGTTACGGGAGGGACACAGCGTCCTCGTCGTGGCGAACACGGTCGCCCGCGCTCAAGCGTTGTTCGAACAGCTCACCGAGGAGGCGCGGGAGGCACGGCCCGGTGACCCCAGCGCGGCACTCCTTCTCCACTCGCGGTTCAAGAACGGTGACCGGGACGCGATCGAGAAGGCTTTGCTGCGGCGCCATCCCGAACGCAGGGAGGGAGATCCCGCGCGTCGAGGCGGACTGGTGGTCGCCACCCAGGCGGTCGAGGTGTCCCTCCAGCTCGACTTCGACCGCGGTGCCGTGGAATGCGCCCCGGTGGAAGCGGTCGCTCAGCGCGCAGGACGGGTGAACCGGCGCGGGCTGCATCCCGAAGGGCCGGTCGAGTTCCGTGTCCATCCGGTCGAGAAGCACAAGCCGTATGCTCCGGGCGCGATGGACGCTTCGTGGAACGCGCTCACCAGTCTCGCCGCCGACGGTGCGACCGCGCTCAGCGAACAGGACATCGACGAACTACTTCGACGGGCGTACGACACCAAGTGGGGAGAGGAGTGGGCAGAGGAGGCCCGACGGCAACGGGACGAGTTCACCGCACGCTTCCTGACCTTCACGGACCCGTTCCACGACCGGAGCGAGTTCGCGCACGCCCTCACCAAGGCGTTCGACAGCGTGGAGGTGCTCCATCACGAGGACAAGGCCGAATATCAGGCGCTGACCAGGGGAAGGAAGGGGGACCCGCTCCTCGCTTCCCGGCTGCTGATCCCCCTGCGCCTCGGGCAACTGACGGCATTCGGCTGCACGTACGACCCCTACCTGAAGGTCCACATCAGTGAGGGCGAGTACGACGACGTCCTCGGCCTGCGCCCTCTGGCCAGCCAGGAGACGATCCTGTGAGTCCCGATCCCGACCTGCCGGCCGACGACGAGACCGCCGTCGGTGGCGTGCACATCAAGTACCTCGTCCACTGTCCGCGGCAGCTCTGGCTGTACGCGCGGGGCTACCGTCCCGAACACCGCAGCGACCTGGTGGCCTTCGGCGAGGTGGTGGACGACACCACCTTCACCCGGCGTCGCGACGTCGACCTCGGTGAAGCGAAGATCGACTGGGTGACGACCGGAGCCGTCGTCCACGAGACGAAGTCCTCCCGGGCCCCGGCACCCGGGCACACCGCCCAGGTCAGGCACTACTGCCTGCTGTTGGAGCGCCGAGGTGTCAACGTGCGGGGCGGTGTCGTCCACTACCCCCTGATCCGCCGCACGACGGATGTCGTCTGGGACGACGACGCCCGCGCCGAAGCCGAGGACACGGAGGAGCGGGCCCAAGCCGTCGTCGCCGCCTCCGTGGCTCCCGACCGTCTGATCCGCGGCAAGTGCCGCGGATGTTCCTACCTCGACTACTGCTGGGGAGACTGATGCCCGCCGTCGGCCGTACGTACTGGCTGACCGAACCCTGCCGGATCCGCCGCGAGGACAACAGCGTCCGCGTCGAGCGCCCGGACGGCAGCCCGGTCCGTATCCCCATCACCGACATCCGTGACCTGGTCGTCTTCGACCACGTCGACGTCAACACGTCAGCACTGTCGCTGCTCAGTCGCAACGGCGTCACCGTGCACATCCTCGACCACTACGGCAACCACGCCGGGCACTTCAGCCCGGCCGAGTCCATGTCGTCCGCCACGGTCGTGCGACGCCAGGTCGAGATCACCGCCGATGAGGAGCAGCGGCTCGCGATCGGTCGCTCGCTCGTGCTCGCCACGGCGGAGAACATCCGTTGGTCGCTAGACACCGACCTGCTCGACTCGGCGCTGGAGTCGTTGAAGGACGCGCTTCCCGAGTGCCGGACGAACGACGCGATCATGGGCCAGGAAGGAAACTTCCGGCGTACGGCCTGGGCCGTGCTCGACAGTCGCCTACCGCCGTGGCTCCGGATGAACGGCCGCACGCGCCGCCCGCCGACCAACGCGGGCAACGCGTTCGTCAGCTACCTCAACGCCCTGGTGTACGCCCGACTGCTGACCGCGCTGCGCAGCACGCCGCTGCACCCGGCGATCGGCTTCCTCCACGCGGACACCGACCGCCGGAGGAACACCCTTGCCCTGGACCTGGCGGAACCCTTCAAGCCGCTGTTCGCGGAACGCCTGCTGCGGCGCGCTGCGAGCCAGAAGCACCTGAAGGAGAACGACTTCGAGACCGACGTCGGCCGCGCATCGCTCAGCAAGGACGGCCGCAAGAAGATCGCCGCGCTGGTGAGGGAGGAGCTGGCGACCACGGTCCACCACCGGGGACTCAAACGCCAGGTGAGCTATGAGGAGCTGATGCATTTGGAGGCCCTGAAGGTCGTCCGCCTGTGCCTTGAGGGCACGCCGTACAAGCCGTTCCGGCCGTGGTGGTGAGGGGACTTGTTCGTCATCCTGGTGTACGACACGGCAGTGGAGCGCAACCCGAAGGTACTGAAGACGTGCCGGAAGTACCTGCACTGGACCCAGCGCAGCGTCTTCCAGGGCGAGCTGTCCGCGGCGCAGTACAGGGCGCTGATGGCCGCGCTGGGAAGCGTGATCGACCCGGAGTACGACAGCATCGTCACGTACACGGCACGCTCACCGGACATGGTCGAGGCGGCGACGCTCGGGGTTGCGCTGGGTGGGCCGGGGGACATCCTCTGACCTGCGCGGATGCATCACCGTCGAACTGCTGCGGAATCGTCGGGCGAAGGTGCACGTGGGAGCCGTCTGACCTGGGGTTTTACCCTCGGGTCGTCATGAGCCCTGGAGGGTTCGCAACTGGGGTGCCGGGCGGCGAAGCCTTGCGAGCCACGAGGTCGTCATGAGCCCTGGAGGGTTCGCAACACGCCGGGCAGCACCGGGTACGAGGCGACCGTGCGGGTCGTCATGAGCCCTGGAGGGTTCGCAACGTGCTGTACTGCCGCAGCTGGTCCCCGTCCCAGCCCGTCGTCATGAGTCCTGGAGGGTTCCCAACCCGCTACTGAGACAAGCGTCAGGCAGCCTTCCCGAGATCCCGAAAAATGGCCCGCTTGGAACAGCTCCCCTCCTCATCACCGCAGGTCAGCACCCCAATACCGCCCCCACGACCAAGCGCCTTCTAAGCGCTTGGCCGCAGGTTCGAGTCCTGCCGGGGGCGCCACTGGTGCCCTCCCTTACGGGAGGGCGTTTTTGCTGGTCGGATGCGCTTGATCGGGGCAGTGAAGGGCACGTCAAGGTGAAAGCCGGGGCGCGTTGTCCGCGCCCCGGCTCCAGGGAGATGAACGTCCGGGCGTCACCCCGGCCCGGCCCGCTGACGGCGCAGCGACAGCGGCGGGTCGGAGGTCAGCCTTCGGGGCGGATCAAGCCCCGTTCGTACGCCTTCGCCAGGCGCTGGGGCACCCGGTAGACCACGCCGTCGATCGTGACCGGCACCAGTTGAGGGACGGTCGCCTTCCACTGGGCGCGGCGGTGGCGGGTGTTGCTGCGGGACGTCTTGCGTTTGGGGACGGCCATGAGGGCTCCTCGGTGGTGGGACGTGCGGCCTACCAGGACGACTTGGTGACTCCCGGCAGGAACCCGGCGTGCGCCTGTTGGCGCATCCGTACGCGGGAGAGGCCGAAGGCGCGCAGATGGCCGCGGGGGCGGCCGTCGACGCTGTCGCGGTTGCGGACCCGGGTGGCGCTGGCGTCGCGCGGTTGACGGCGCAGTTCGGCCAGGGCGGAGGCCCGTTCGTCCGGGGTGGAGGACGGGCGGCGGATGATCTCCTTCAGTTCGGCGCGGCGGGCCGCGTACCGCGCCACGACGTCCTTGCGCCGCTCGTTCCGCGCGATCTTGCTCTTCTTCGCCATCAGACCTTCCCTCCCCGTGCTCGAATCCTGGCGACGGCGGCTTCGATGCCGATCGCGTCCACCGTCTTGATCGCCTTGGTGCTCAGCACCAGACGGACGTACCGCCGCTCACTGGGCAGCCAGTACCGCTTGCGCTGGACGTTCGGGTCGAAGCGGCGCGAGGTGCGCCGGTGGGAGTGGGAGATGGAGTTGCCGAAGCCGGGCTTGGCGCCGGTCAGTTGGCAGTGGGTGGACATGGGCGGGTGCTGCCCCTCTCGCCGGGAGTTTTACTGGTAATGAAAACCATTGCCATATACTACCTCCATGGCACGCAACGAGCTCCGTCCGGTCATCAAGCTCCGCTCCACCGCGGGCACCGGATTCACCTACGTGACGCGCAAGAACCGCCGCAACGACCCCGACCGGCTGGTCCTGCGCAAGTTCGACCCCGTCGTCCGCCGGCACGTCCTCTTCCGCGAAGAGCGCTGACCCGCGGGAAACCGGCCCCGCACCCATCGAAAGGACCCCTGCCTTGAAGCCTGGAATCCACCCCGCCTACGGGCCCGTCGTCTTCCGCGACTCGGCCTCCGGCGCCGCCTTCCTCACCCGTTCGACCATGACCAGCGAGAAGACCGTCGTCTGGGAGGACGGCAACACCTATCCGGTGGTCGACGTGGAGATCTCGTCGGCGAGCCACCCCTTCTACACGGGCAACGCACGCGTGGTCGACACCGCCGGCCGGGTCGAGCGCTTCGAGCGCCGCTACGGAGCCCGTTGATGGACCGCGCACACCGACTGCCCGTCGCGATCGTCGCCGGGCTGCACTCCGACGCCCGCAAGGAGGTCGTCGAGCACCTGCTGCGCAACGTGCCGGGGAGTGCGGCGCTGCACCACGACCTGACCGCGGCGCCGGACCGCACCGTCCTGCGCACCGTGCGCGACGCCTCCGGCGTCCTCTCGCGGGCGAGGACCCCGCTGGTCAACGACTGCGCGTGCTGCGCGCTGCGCGAGGACCTCGTGCCCGAGTTGGAGCGGCTCGCGGACGACGGTACGGCCCGACTCGCCGTCGTCGAGCTGTGGGACTCGGTCGAGCCGAAGGCCATGGCGGAGGTCATCGCCGCGTGTGGCGGGGACCGTCTGCTGGTGACGAGCGTGATCACGGCCGTGGACCCGGCCCTCGTCCTGCCGTACCTCGGCAACGGCGACGACCTGGCCGAGGTCGGGCTGGCCGCGGCCCCCACGGACGGGCGGACCGTCGGTGACACCTGGGCCCGACAGTTGGAGTACGCCCCCGTGCTCGCCGTCGTCGACAACGCCGACGCCGACGCCGAGGACCGCGCGCTCCTGGCTCAGCTGCACCCCACCGCGCGGCGCGTCCCGGCCCGCTCGCTGGAACTCGTCGGCGCCGCGATCGCCGGCTTCGACGTCGAGGCCACGGCAGCCGCGCAGCACCCCGCGTGCGCGCTGCTGCCCCAGGACGCGGACGAGGCCGGCGTCACGACCTTCGTCTGGCACCGCCGCCGGCCGTTCCATCCGGAGCGGCTGTACGACGCGCTGGAGGACCTGTGTTGCGCGGCGGCCCGCAGCCGCGGGCGCTTCTGGCTCGCGGACCGGCCGGACACGCTGCTGGCCTGGGACGCGGCGGGCGGGGCGCTGTGCGTGGAGAGCGCCGGCCCGTGGCTGGCCTCGCTGCCGGACGCGGCGTGGGAGATGGTTCCCCCGGTACGGCGTGCGGCGGCGGCGCTCGACTGGCACCCCGACCACGGCGACTGCTGCCAGCACCTCGTCTTCACCTCGCCCGGGCTCGACCGGGACGGGCTGGAGCGGCTCCTCGACTCCTGTCTGCTGACGGACACGGAGTACGCGTCGGGGCGGGAGGCGTGGAAGGAGCTGCCCGCGGCCTTCGACGCCCTCCTCGACGCCGCCTGACCCGCCACCCGTTGGCGCCCCCTGTCACGTACGCCCTCACAAGGAGAGATCCCGATGACCCGCCGACCCCACCCCCGCAAGCCCGCCGCGACCCGCCCCAACCCGCTCGACGCGGCCGGCATCACCTACGTCGACTACAAGGACACCGACCTGCTCCGACGGTTCATCTCCGACCGCGGCAAGATCCGCAGCCGTCGCGTCACCCGTGTGACGGTCCAGCAGCAGCGGGCCATCGCCGCGGCCATCAAGAACGCGCGGGAGATGGCCCTGCTGCCGTACGCCGGCCGTTGACGGGTGGCCTTACGGCTCGGGGTGGAGCGGGGCGTGGTTGGCGCGGATGAGGCGGGTGCCGCCCGCGCGCAGGACGAGGTTGCGCAGGGGGGTGGGGAGGTTGCGGGCGCGGTCGCGGCGGTGGTTCTGGGTGAGGACCCAGTGGACGCGGGCGGCGCGGCGGAGCCGGTAGGCGGCCAGCGCGTCGGCGACACGGTCCGCGGTCGGCGACGGGACGACCCCCGCGAGGAGTTCGCTGAGGACGACGACGTCTTCGAGGGCCATGGCACCGCCCTGGGCCATGCTCGGCGAGCACGCGTGCGCGGCGTCGCCGATGAGGACCGTACGGCCGCGGGTCCAGGAGGTCGGGTCGATCTCGTACAGCGGGGCGACATGGGCGTAGGCGCCTTGGTCGAGCAGGTCGGGCACGGGGCCGGTGAAGTCGGCGAAGCGCTCGCGCCAGTCCCCGACGGGTGGTTCAGGGGTGGCGCTGTTGACGTCGGCGTAGCAATAGGTTCGGTCGCGGCTGAGGGGCACGGTCAGGAAGGTACGGCCGCCGGGCCCGAGGCGGGCGGTCCACGCGGTGGCGGGGTCGCTCACGTGGTGGGCGAGGAAGCGCCAGCAGATCTGGCCGAGGAAGCGGGGAGCGGTGCCGGCGAAGGCGCTGTGGCGTACGGCGGAGTTGACGCCGTCGGCGCCGACGACCAGGTCGTACGTCTGCCGGCGGCCGTCGGAGAACGTGACGGAGCCGTCCGGCGCCGCGTGCTGCACGGCAACCCCGGTGCGCACGGTGTCGGGGTCGACAGCCGCGTACAGGATCGTGTGGAGGTCCTGGCGGCTGAGGGCGCAGCAGTCGCCGACCCCGTCCCAGACGTCGCTGACCCGGTAGCCGGTGAGGGGGCGGCCTCGGTGGTCGAGGACGCGCTGGTGGGTGACGGGGTGGGCGCGTTCGGCCAGGGCGGGTCCGTAACCGAGGCGGGTCAGGGCGCGGACGGCGTTGGCGGGGAGGTAGAGGCCGGCGCCCGCGCTGCGGAGCTGGGCGTCGCGTTCGACGACCTCGGCCCGGACGCCGTGGTCCGCGAGGGCGCGGGCGAGGGCCAGTCCGGCGATGCCCGCGCCGGCGATGAGGATGCGTAAGGGGGTCATGGCGCGATCCGGAGTCGTGTCGGTCGGCCCGCGCACCGGTTACGGGCGGTGGGCGGGCGGCGTACGGGGGCGGGTCCACCGTCCCGCAGGACCGGCTCCGTACGCGGGAGCCGTGCCGTAGAGCCTGGTCAAAAGCGGTCGCGGGGCGATTGTCAGTGGCGGCGCCTACCGTGGTCCTGGTCGAACGCACACCGCACCGCTCGTACACCACTGCACTCGTACACCGTCACCAACTCGCACCGCGCAGCCTCACCGCACCACTCGTACAACAGCACTCGCACCACACCCCTGGGGAAACCATGTTCGCGAGCCACGTCGTCGTACCGGAGCACGCACTGCACCCGTCGATCGTCCACGAGCCCACGCGCCGGGCACTCACCCGACGTGCGGGGCTGCACGGGCACGGGCTGGTCAGCTTCCATCCGCTCGCCGCACCGGTGGCGCCGACGGTCCGCGAGCACCTGATCGCGCTCGGCGGCGATCCGGAGGCGCTGGACGGGGAGTTGGCGGAGCTGGTGCTGATAGGTCACCTGGTGGTGGAGGGGGACCCGGAGGGCGAGGAGGTCGTCGTCGACGGGTCCACGGGCCGGGTGCACAGCATGTGGCTGTACGAGAAGTCCCCCGGCACGGCGGAGGTGTTCCCCCTCGCTCCCTCGGTCGACGCGCTGCTCCGGTTCCTGGCCGCGGTGGACGACTTCCGGGGCAGGCGCGGACGGTTCGCGGCGCTGGCCGGGCGGTCGGGACCGGAGGCGGTGCGGGAGGCCGAGGCGCTGTTCACGGGGGTGTTCGACGAGGAGGAGTGGGGCGAGGACGGATGGGGCGCGGCCGAGCCCCCGTCGGACGGGGAGCACGCGATACCGGCGCTCTGGCGGATCGCCGCGGTGATCCGACCGCTCGGGCTGATGGCCGGTGCGGGGGACGGATTGGCGCTGGACCTGCCGGCAGGGCTGTTGGAGGACGCGTTCGGGGCGGACGAGGTGGTGCGGCTGTCCGAAGCGCAGTTGCCGTCGGCCCTGGTGCACGGGCCGACCCGGCGGTTCCTGACCGAGGTCGGGCTGCCCGGTGACGGGATCATGTTCTCCGGGCCGGCCGCGGAGCCGCTGCCCGTCGTCGCACAGGACCGTGCCGGCGACGGGCCGTTGCCAGCCGACGCGGAGCACCTGATCGTGCTCGGCGGGCTGGTCCACGACTTCGAGGTGCTGCTCGACGGCCGGAGCGGCGCGCTCTTCTATGCGCCGTTCGACAGCGCCGAGGCCGTGCCGGTGAACACCGACGTGTCGACGCTGGCGTTCACCCTGTGGCTGCACCAGTGCGAGCAGGAGGCGAACGAGGAGCACGACTTCACGCAGGACTTCTACCACCCCCTGGCCGACACCATGGTGGAGGTCCTGGCCTCGGTCGACCCGGTCGCCTGTGCGCCCGCCTCGGACCCGGACGACTTCCGGTACTGGCCGGAGGTCTTCCACGACGAGGCGGGCGGGGTGCTCTGAGCCCGGCCCCCGGATCTTCCCCAAAGACCTAGGGGCGGGTCCGCCACAGGTCGCGGAGCAGGGCGATCTCGGCCATGTGGTGGATGAATTCGAGGTTGCTGCCCGTCAGCACGAAGGCGTACGGGTCGTCGGGCGCGGAGCCGTAGGGGTACTGGGAGAAGCCGACGGTGTCGAGTTGCTCCTCGGTGACGGTGGCGGCGCCCTCGCGCCAGCGGTCGATCGTCGCCCAGAAGCGTTCCAGCGCCACGTCGGCGGAGGGGCTGAAGTCGACCATCAGCTTGGGGTCCTGGCGCCGCTCGCCGAAGGTCCACTCCCACTCGCCCGCGAAGCAGTAGTGCAGGTGGCCCAGTCGCCAGGCGATGGTGGTGACCGGGGCGTTGTCGGGCGGCGGCGGGCCGACGTGGGCGAGGACCTGCTCGACCCGTTCGACGCTGACGCTCCAGTCCTCGGCGATCTTCGCGACGGTCATGCCGTCGGCGACCTGCCGGGCGACTTCGGCGTACTCGCTCGCCGGAATGTCCGGGGCGCCCTGGTCGAGCAGCCACTCCCCCGGGCCGAACGCCCTCGGCGTGGTCGCGTCGGCCCGGCGCCGGATCGACCAGCAGTCGGGCACCGGCTCCCACAGGTACTCCTCGTCGCTGAGCCCCGCCAGCCGCACCTCCGCCGTCTCCCTGGCCCAGTCGAACTGTTCCAGCAGCAAGCCCAGGCGGTCCATCCGTACCTGCCCGTCCCCCATGTCCTGCTCCTTTCGCACCCGCGCACCTCGCGGGCAGTGCTCCAGCGCAAGCTAGCGGTCCGCCCCCGCCGGGCGCGACGGCTTTCCGTACCGGTGCACGGAAGGGCTCACGGACCGGGGTGCGGGACGGCCCTCACGCCGGGTCCGGCTCCGGATCCCGCGCCGGGTCGCGGCCTGGGCCGTACGCGTACGATCGGCCCGTTCCGTCCGCCATCCGTCGAACGAGAGGTGCTTCAGGTGAGCGTCGCCGTCCCGTCGCCCCGCGTCGCCGCCGGACCGCTGTCGATCCACCGAACGACCCGTACCGAGGACGGTCAGCAGTTGCACGCCCTGCTGTGGCGGGCCGGCCCGGGCTGGCGGATGATCAGCAGCGCCGTGCTCGGCGGGGGGCTGGGCGAGCGCTCCTGGGTCCTCAACGCCCAGGTCGCCCACGGCTACCGGCGCACCGACCCCGACGCCCACCTCGCCGAGTTGGCCGACGCCGCCGGGGTGTTCGGGCCGGGGGTCGGCCTCATGACGGCCGCCGACGTCGGCGCGTACGGGCGCGGGCACGACGGCGGGGTGGACGCGGTCGCCACCGCCGGCCTCCGGGTCCGCGGCTGGGCAGCCGCCCCGGACACCGGCCCGTCCGCGACCACCCCGCCCGGCACCGTCAACGTGATCGTCGCGCTGCCGGTCGCCCTCACCGACGCGGCCCTGGTGAACGCGGTCGCCACCGCCACCGAAGCCAAGGTCCAGGCCCTGCTCAGGGCCGGATACGACTGCTCCGGCACGCCCACCGACGCCGTCTGCGTCGCCGCGCGCACCCCCCGCGACGGCGCGGAGGTCCACCCCTTCGCCGGTCCCCGCTCGCTGTGGGGCGCCCGGCTGGCGCGCGCCGTGTACGAGGCCGTACGGACGTCGGTGCCCGCGCCACGGCCACAAGGCGCCGCTGACCTGCGGAGCCCCGCAAGCACTCCGTGACGCGTGTTACACTCCCCGGGAAGATCATCATGTAGTCGAGGAGTGGCAGACATGTCGGTGGGTGACGACGACATCTCCGGGTGATACCCGGACCTGACGGCCACCGGCCGGTGCATCGGAGCACCGCCGCGAGTGGCCTCCCAGTCGTCCCCCTTCCCCGTCTGCCGAGGCGACAGCCCCCTGTGCGCGCTGCGTCGCCCTCCGCACCGTCTCTTTCGAGGTGGCTCCATGTCCATGTCTTCGCATTCCGCTGCGTCCGCTGCGTCCGCTGCGTCTTCTGCGTATTCCGTCGTCTGCTCGAACCTGTCCTTCGCCTGGCCCGACGACACCCCCGTCTTCGAGAACCTGTCCTTCAGCGTCGGCCCCGGCCGCACCGGACTCGTCGCGCCCAACGGCGCCGGCAAGAGCACCCTGCTGAAGCTGATCGCCGGTGAGCTGCGACCCGGCACCGGCTCGGTGACCGTCAACGGCACGCTGGGGTACCTGCCGCAGAGCCTGCCGCTGACCGCCGACCTCACCGTGGCCCAGGTCCTGGGCGTGGACGCGGTGATCCGGGCCCTGGACGCCGTCGAGTCCGGGGACGTCGCCGAGGAGCACTTCGCGACCATCGGCGACGACTGGGACATCGAGGAGCGCACCCGCGTCCAGCTCGACCGGCTCGGTCTTGACGGCCTCGCCCTGGACCGCGTCCTCGGCACGCTCAGCGGAGGCCAGGTCGTCTCGCTGGGGCTCGCGGCCCAGCTGATCCGCAACCCGGACGTGCTGCTGCTGGACGAGCCGACGAACAACCTCGACCTCGAAGCCCGCCACAAGCTCTACGACGTGCTGGAGGGCTGGCAGGGCTGTCTGCTGCTGGTCAGCCACGACCGGGTGCTGCTGGACCGGATGGAGCGCATCGCCGAACTCGGCCGCGGCGAACTGCGCCTGTACGGGGGGAACTTCACCGAGTACGAGGCGGCGGTGCGGGCCGAACAGGAGGTCGCCGAGAAGAACGTGCGCAACGCGGAGCAGGAACTCAAACGCGAGAAGCGGGAGCTGCAGCAGGCCCGGGAGCGCGCCGATCGCCGGGCGAGCAACGCCGCGCGCAACCTCAAGAACGCCGGTCTGCCGCGCATCTTCGCCGGGAACATGAAGCGGGGCGCGCAGGAGTCCGCGGGCCGGGCCGGACAGATGCACTCCTCCCGGGTGAGCGAGGCGAAGGCCCGGCTGGACGAGGCGGGCCGGGCGCTCCGCGACGAGCAGCGCATCACGCTGGACCTGCCGGACACCGACGTGCCCGCCGGGCGCACCCTCTTCCTCGGCGAGGGCATGCAGGCGCGGCTCGGCGAGCGGGCCGCGTTCGGCGAAGCGGGCGTCGACCTGACGGTCAAGGGGCCCGAGCGCATCGCGCTGACCGGCCCGAACGGCGCGGGCAAGACCACGCTGATGCGGCTGGTCAGCGGGGACCTGGCACTGGAGGGCGGGGAGGTCCGGCGGGCGGACGGCCGGGTCGCGTACCTCTCACAGCGGCTGGACCTGCTGACGCCGGACCGTACGGTCGCGGAGAACTTCGCCGCGTTCGCCCCCAGCCGTCCGGAGGCCGAGCGGATGAACCTGCTCGCGCGCTTCCTCTTCCGGGGCGCCCGGGCCCATCTGCCGGTCGGCGTGCTCTCCGGCGGGGAGCGGCTGCGCGCCACGTTGGCGTGCGTCCTGTGCGCCGAGCCGGCCCCGCAGTTGCTGCTGCTGGACGAGCCGACGAACAACCTCGACCTGGTGAGCGTGGGGCAGTTGGAGGGCGCGCTGGCGTCGTACCGGGGTGCGTTCGTGGTGGTCAGCCACGACGAGCGGTTCCTGGCGCAGATCGGGGTGGACCGCTGGCTGCGGCTGGCGGACGGACAGCTGACGGAGACGGGAGCGGCCCAGGTGTGACCCGCTGACGTGTCGATGACCGGGCCCGCCCGAGGCAGTCGCCCGCGGGCCGAGCGAACGATCACGTTGGACGGACACCACCATGCCGCAACCCGCCCTGCTCGCCCATGACCTCGTCCGCGTCCTCGCCGGCCGACGCGTGCTCGACGGCGTCAGCCTCACCGCCTCCCCCGGTCACCGCATCGGGCTGATCGGGGAGAACGGAGTCGGCAAGTCGACTCTGCTGCGACTGCTGGCGGGGGTGGACGAGCCCGAGTCCGGCTCCGTCACCCGCCCCGCCGACGTGGGCTTCCTCCGTCAGGAGGTGTCGTACGAAACGCCCTGGACGATCGCCGACGTCCTGGCCGACGCGCTGCGCGAGGCCCGGGAGGACCTGGCCGAACTGGCGCGCCTCAGCGAGGAGATCGCCCGGGTCCCGGAGGACGCGCCGGGCCACGCCGAACTGCTCGACGCGTACGGCCGGCGTCTGGAGCGGGCCCAGGAGCGGGACGCCTGGGACGCCGACCGGCGCGCCGCCCTCGTCCTCGACGGGCTCGGCCTCGGGTCGCTCGGGCACGACCGGCCGGTGGGGTCGCTCTCCGGTGGGCAGCGCGGACGGCTGGCGCTGGCCGCGCTGCTGGTGCGGCGGCCCTCGGCGCTGTTGTTGGACGAGCCGACGAACCACCTGGACGACGACGCCGCCGCGTTCCTGGAGGAGCAGGTGCGGGGGCTGCCGGGCGCGGTGGTGCTCGCCAGCCACGACCGGGCGTTCCTGGACGCGGTCTGCACGGACGTCGTCGACCTGGATCCGGCCGTCGAGGGACCGGTGCGCCACGGCGGCAACTACAGCGCCTATCTCGCGCAGAAGCGGGCCGAGCGGCTGCGTTGGGAGCGGCGGTACGCACAGGAGCAGGAGGAGTTGGTCGCGCTGCGCCACTCGGTCGGCGTCACCGCACGGCTCGTCGCGCCGGACCGGGAGCGGCGGGACAACGAGAAGATGGGGTACGACTTCCGCACCGACCGGGTGCAGAAGCAGGTGTCACGGCGGGTGCGGAACGCGGCCCGCAGGCTGGACGAGTTGCTGCGCACGCAGGTCGACGAGCCGCCGGAGCCGCTGCGGCTGCGGCGCACGGAGCTGGCCGCAGAGGCGGTGCCGGAGCCGGACGAGTGGGAGCGTCCGCTGATCGCGCTGCGCGACGTACGGGTGCCGGGTCGGCTGGCCGTGGCAGACCTGGAGGTGTCGCCGACGGAGCGGCTGCTGGTCACCGGCGGCAACGGGACGGGCAAGTCCACGCTGCTCGCGGTGCTCGCGGGCCGGCTCGCGGCGGACGGGGCGGTGCGGCGCCGGGACGGGGTGACGGTCGGGCTGCTGGCGCAGGACACCGTCTTCGACCGGCCGGAGCGCACCGTGCGGGACACCTATCTGCGCTCGCTCGGCGCGCAGCGGGCGGAGGCGGTGCCCCTCGGTTCGCTGGGCCTGGTGCACGGTGCGGACCTGGACAAGCCGGTGGGACACCTGTCGGTCGGTCAGCGGCGCCGGCTGGCGCTGGCGCTGCTGGTGGCCCGCCCGCCGGCGCTCCTGCTGCTGGACGAGCCCACGAACCACCTGTCGCCGAGGCTCTGCGACGAGTTGGAGGCGGCGCTGGGCAGCGGGCCGGGGGCGATCGTGGTGGCCAGCCACGACCGGTGGCTGCGCCGGCGCTGGCAGGGGCGGGAGCTGCGGATGACGGCCGCGCCGGTGGACGGGGTGCGGGCGTAGCCGGTACGGAGTACGCGCCAGCCGGGTCCCACCTAGCGTCGAGTTAGGTGGGTTTCACGGCCACCGAGGCGCTCCACGACCGCCAAAGCCCGCCCAGCACAAGTGGCGACAAGTGGCCGATCACCCACACCCTAGGCAGTTAGCGAATATTTACTTATGCTGCGCTGGTAGCCCTGTGTCGAACCCTGTGGAACGGAGGTCGGGATGCGCGAGACCGTCCCTGCCGGAACTCGGAGCCTGACCGGATTCCTCAGCCTGGAGCGCTTGGACCGCGACCTCTTCCGGGGCTGGTGCCACGAGGGACTGCCGCTGCGCGCCTTCGGCGGACAGGTCGCGGCCCAGGCGCTCACCGCCGCCGGCGGCACGGTGGGCGGCGGGGTGCAGCCGGACGTGCACTCGCTGCACGGGTACTTCCTGCGCGGCGGCGATCCGGCCCGGCCGATCGTGTACGCCGTGGAGCGGCTGCGCGACGGGCGCACCTTCTCCTCCCGACGGGTGACCGCCCAGCAGGACGGCGAGGTGATCTTCACGCTCTCCGCGTCGTTCAAGTCGGCCGAGAGCGGCTACGACCGCCAGCCCGCGATGCCGGCGACGCCCGACCCCGACGCCGTACCGGACCTCTTCGAGCTGTGGGCGCAGACCTCCCCCGCCGACTTCGAGCAGCTCGTCTTCCCCGACGCCCTGGAGGTGCGGCGCCTGCCGGGCCCCGCGGAGCCGACGGCGCCGGGACTGACCGAGCAGAAGCTGTGGATCCGGGCCACCGATCCGCTGGGGGACGATCCACTGCTGCACGCCTGCGCCCTGGCGTACGCGTCGGACCTGCTGCTCGCTCCGACCACGGCGCTGTCGCTGGAGCGTCCGCGCCCGCTGCGGGAGGAGCCGTCCTCGGTCTTCATCACCTCGCTGGACCACGCCATCTGGTACCACCGGCCGTTCCGGGCCGACGAGTGGCTGTTGTTCTCGCAGCGCAGCCCGTCGGCGGCGGACGGCCGGGGGCTCGCCTTCGCCGACGTGTGGGGCCACGACGGGCGGCTGATCGCACACGTCGTCCAGGAGGCGGTGCTGCGGCCGGCGAGGTCCGCCCGGTGAATCCCCGGCGGGGCCCTTCCCGGCGGCCTTTCGCCGGGCGCCCCGCTCAGGCCGCGGTCGCGAGCTCCTTCGCGTCCCGGTCCGGGTGCGCCAGCAGCAATGATCCGGGGCCAAACGCATCCGGCCCATCCATTGCCTGGCAGCTGCTGAGCCAGGGGGAGCGTGCCGTGCACGGATCACCACTCCGACATCCAATGCGCCCATCGCGTCACCCGATCGATGGATTTTCGGAGTAGTGCGATGAGCGGTGGGCAGCCCGTTGCGGACGACAGAAGCATCCGAGGGAGGGGCGGGCTGATGGCGCAGGAGCGACAGCAGGAGCAACAGGGGGCCGGGGCGGGTGCGGGCCGGCGTTCCGACGAGGCGGTCCTGGCGGTGGCCGGAGCCGTGGACCTGGTGCTGGAGCAGGCCGAGGGGGCGTTACGGCGGGTGCGCGCCCTGCTGAGCAGATCCGACCTGCTCGACCTGGCGGGCGACGTGCGCGACGACCTGGTGGCCCGCGGGCGCAACAGCGGCCTGGGCCCGACCCGCCCCCTGCCGGTGCCGTCAATCGGGTCCGTCGCGCTGGGCGAGCCGCACATGGAGCTGGTGGCGCGACAGCTCCGCGAGGCGCAGGCCGGTCCCCCGGCAGGCGCGACCGGCCAGGCGTCGGCCGCCGCGCCCGAGGGCACCGGCTGATGACCACGGCCGCGACCGGCAGCGCCGGCGCACGGCACGGGGGCCCGGAGCAGACCGCGGTCCCCCTGAGCGCGCTGAAGGCGCGCGTCGATCACGAACTGGCCGTGTTCGCCCGGGACGAGACGGCGCTGCTGGAGGCGATCGACCCCGAGCTGAAGCCGCTCGGCGACCAGCTCCGGTCGATCGTGTCCCGCGGCAAGCGGCTCCGTGCGGCGTTCTGCTACTGGGGTTGGCGGGCCGCCGGCCGGGACGACGGCGACGACGTCGTCCGGGCCGCGGCGGCCATGGAGCTGGTGCACGCGGCGGCCGTCGTGCACGACGACATCATCGACCACAGCCCGGTGCGGCACGGTCTGCCCACCGCGCACCGGGCGCTGGTGCCGGCGCGGAAGGGGTGGCCGGGCGGAGCCGGCCGGGCGTCCGCCGGACGGGCCCTGGCGCTGCTCACCGGCGACCTGCTGATCTCCTGGGCGGGCCAGCTGTTCACGGAGTGCGGGCTGCCGAGCGCGTATCTGAACCGGGCCCGGCCTCTGTGGGCGACGCTCGCCCGCGAGCTGGTCGCCGGGGAGTGCCTGGAGGTGCTGCGCACCCGCCCGGGCGCCGACGACGCCGTGGACCCGGGCGACTCCCTCCAGATCGTCCGGTACAAGACGGCGAAGTACACCGTGGAACACCCCCTGCACATCGGCGCCCTCCTCGGCGGGGCGCCGCCCGCGCTGCTGGAGGTGTTCACGGCCTACGGCGTACCGCTCGGCGAGGCGTTCCAACTGCGGGACGACCTCCTGGGCGTGTTCGGCACGCCGGACACCACCGGCAAGTCGAACCTCGACGACATCGACGGGGCCCGGCCCACGGTCCTGCTGGCCCTGATGAAGCAGCTGGCGTCGGACGGCGAACGGCGCGAGCTGCGGCTGATGTCGGAGCGGCGTCCCGGCGCCGGGGCGGAGCGACTCCACCGGTTCCGGGAGCTGGCCGAGCGCACCGGGGCCCGCCGCGAGGTGGAGGACCTGATCGCCGCACGCGCCGAAGCGGCGGCCGAGGTCGTGGACGCGGCGCTGGACGCGGGGCTGCTCGCGCCGCACGTCGCCGCGGCGCTGCACGAGTTGGCGCGGCACTGCCTGGCCCGGGCCGCCTGACCGCGGCCCTGCCCCTGACCGCGCCCGACACCCGAGTTCGTACGAATCGAGAGGAAGCCAGCGCCATGACCTCCACCGGAGCAGAACAGACGGCCGGAGCCGACCGGACCGACAGAGCCGGACAGGACGCCGGGAGCGGACGGGGCGGCACCGTCCCGGCGTACACCGACGCGTCCCTCGACTCCCTGCGCCTGGTCGGCGACGAGTTGGCGGACGCCACGGTCACGGAGTTGTTCGAGCGCGGCGAGATGGGGAAGTTCAACACCCTGATGCGCTGGTTCTCCACCGCCGGTCAGGACCTCCCCGAAGGGCTGCCCGACGTGGCCCGCGAGTACCTCGAAGCGACCGCGATGCCGCCCTCCTGGGTGGACTGGGGCGAGATGGAGCGGGCCCGGCTCTTCTTCATCGACAACAACGTCCACGTCTCGACGGCGCTCTCCTTCGCCTCGATGCCCGCCTGCTACGCGATCCCGCACGTGGCGAAGCTGCTGAGCGCGACGCACTCGCTGGAGTACCCCTCCCGGCGCATGGCGGAGACCGGGCAGTTCACCGTCTACCTCATGCAGTCGAACGCCTTCGAGGCCGGCAGCCGCTTCATCCCGGCCGCCCAGAAGGTCCGGCTGCTGCACGCGTCGATCCGCCACCACCTCCAGCGCGAGGGCCGCTGGGACGTGGCGAACCTGGGCGTGCCGATCTGTCTGGAGGACATGATCGGCGGCCAGGTCGCCTTCTCCCTCACGGTCCTCGACTCCCTGCACCGGCTCGGCATCCACATGTCGAACGAGGGCGCCGACGCGTACTACTACGCCTGGCGGGTGGTGGGTGCGATGCTCGGCATCGACCTGGACCACATGCCGAAGGACCTCGACGAGGCGCGGCTCTTCGGCGATCTGTACCTCACCCGGCACATGGGCCCCTCGGAGGAGGGCGTCCACCTCACCCGCCAACTCATCGACCTCTACGAGGAGGTCGTCCCGGGCACGGTCTTCGACCCGGTCGTCCCGGCGATGATCCGCTACCTCGTCGGGGACACCGTCGCCGACTGGCTGGACGTGCCCCGCTCCGCGGTGTGGGACTCCGCGATCCGCGCCGCACCCGCGCTGCTGGGGGTGTTGGAGACCCTGGAGGACCGCTCCCCGCTCGCCGCCTGGGCCCTGGACCGCCTCGGCCACTACACCAGCATCTTCGAGCTGAGTTCGCTGACGCGGGGGCGGGTGATGCAGTACGCCATCCCGGAGCAGTTGAAGAACGACTACGGCGTGTCCTCGGCGAAGGCGCGCCTGGACCGCTGGAGCCCGCCGCCGCTCACCCCCACCGGGGGCGCGCCTTCTTGAGAGGTGGCCCTCAGAGCTTCAGGACGATCTTCCCGGAGACGCTGCCCTGCTCGCTGTCGGCGTGTGCGCGGGGCGCCTGGGCCAGCGGCAGCACCTCGCCGACCGGGATGCGCAGCCGTCCCTCCGCCGCGAGGCGTGCGTGGGCCGCGAGTTGGTCCACGCTGCGCTCGGCCTTCGACGTGTAGACGACCCCGTACCGCGCGGCGTCCGGGTCGGCGATGGTGACGATGCGCTCGGCGGTGCCGCCGCGCAGTTCGATGGAGTCCGGGATCGCCCCCTTGCCGGCCGTGTCCAGGACCGCGTCCACCCCGTCGGGGGCGACCGCACGGACCCGGGCCACCAGGCCGTCGCCGTAGGCCACGGGCGTCACGCCGAGGGCCCGCAGCGCGGGGTGGCGGGCGGCGGACGCGGTGCCGATCACCCGCGCCCCGCGGGAGAGCGCCATCTGCACGGCTGCCGAGCCGACGCTCCCCGAAGCGCCGTGGACGAGGATCGTCTCCCCCGCTTCCAGGTGCAGCAGGCCGAGGGCGCGCTGCGCGGTCTCCGCCGAGGTCGGGAGGGCCGCGGCCTCCTCGAAGGAGAGCCCGTCCGGCTTGCGCACGACGACCGTGGCCAGGGCGTACGGGGCGTATCCGCCGGTGTCGGTGAAGCCGAACGCCTCGTCGCCGACGGCGAGATGGGTCACGCCAGCGCCGACCTCGTCGACGACGCCGGCCGCTTCGACGCCGGGGACCTGGGGCAGCGGGGTGGTGAAGACGCCCTGGAGGGAGCCGCTGCGGATCTTGTGGTCGTACGGATTGACGGCGGCGGCCACGACCCGCAGCCGGACCTGACCGGGGCCTGCGTGCGGATCGTCGACCTCCCGCAGCCGCAGCACCTCGGGCCCGCCGAACTCCTCGTACTGGATCGCTTCCACCGCTGTCGCCCTCTCCCGTCGCCCGCTCCGCGTGCGCTCCTCGCGCCGTTCGACTGGTCACGGTAGGCCGCGGCGCCGCCGCGCGCGGGGCGGAGCGCTTCCCGCGGCGGGGCCGGGCACCCGAACGGACGAGGAGGGGGCGTGGGCACCGCGCCCCGCAGGGCTCGCCTACCCTGGCGTGATGCGCACACGACGGGGAGGCGGCACGCCGTGACACGACGACGCACCGGGCCGGGGGCGATCGGGCTCGTCTGCCTGCTGGCCCTGACCGCCGGGTGCAGCACCGCGCCCTCGGGCGCGTCGAAACCGTCGGACGCGTCCGGCTCCGCCTCGCCCGTCACCACGTCGGCGGCGCTGCGCGCCGAGGAGGCGCTGACGGCGTTCGAGGAGTACGCCGAGGTCAACGCAGCCGCCGACGCCGCGCTCGACGACACCGCGATCGCCCGGGTGCAGACCGGGGCGCTGCTGCGGGAGTCCCTGGCGGAGTACGCGATCGCCCGCAAGGCGCACCGGAAGGTGCCCGTCACCTCGTTCACCCGGCCCACGTTCCTGCTGCCGTCCGGGAAGGCCGACGCGTACCCGCGGTGGTTCGCGTCGATCAGCAAGTGGCGGGGGCGCGAGGACGACCGGCAGTCGGCGCTGCACTACTTCGTGCAGGAGGAGGAGGGCGGCCCGTGGCGGGCCGCCGCGTCGTCGTGGGTGGTGACCGACCCGGGCGCGGACCGGCCGCCCGCCGCCCCACCGAAGGTCTCCACCGGCAAGATGCGGACGAAGCCGCCGGTGCTGCCGACGCTGGACCGCGCGGCGACGGGCACGGTCCGGCTGTCCTCGCGGGCGTCCGAAGCCCGCGCGGCGTGCCGGGACCTGGCGGCGCGCCTGAGCTTCACCGTCCCCGACGGCCGTGCGCCCACCGACCGCTTCGCCGCGGGCCCGTTCACCGAAGACCTGGTGGCGTACGCCAACGGGCTCGCCGACGACGCGCTCCAGCGCAGCTACGCGTACCGCGCGCAGGAGGACGCCGAACCGCCGGTGTTCCGGCTGTCCACCGGCGGCTCGCTGGTGCCGTGCACCCTGACCCGCGAGCACCAGGTGGTGGGCCGGGGCGGCGGCACGGTGGTGTTCGACGAGGGGTCCGACACCGACGTGCTGCTCGGCGGCGGCGGACGGCAGTGGCGGCGGGTGACCGAGGTCAGCAGTGTGAACGCGCTGATCGCGGTGCCCGCCCGCAAGGGGGCGCCGGCGACGGTCGTCTCCTGCGACTGCTACGACCCGCAGACGGTGTCGGCGGTCGGCGAACCGTAGCCGTGCGCACCGCCGTGGTGTAGCGCGCTACACCACCAATAGGCCAGCCAGGCGGATCGTTCCGAACGCCCGCCCGGCGTTGACTTGTCCTCGTCACAGCAACACGAGAGGGCAGGGCACATGACATCGGTCTGGCATCCGACCGCGCACCACGGGAACACCGGGACGACGGCCGCCATGCGGCTGGAGGCGGTGACCAAGACGTACGGTTCGGGGGAACAGGCCGTCACCGCGCTGAACGACGTCTCCCTCGCCCTGCCCCGCGGCAGCTTCACCGCCGTCATGGGCCCCTCCGGCTCCGGCAAGAGCACCTTTCTGCACTGCCTCGCCGGTCTCGACAAGCCCACCTCCGGCCGGGTGTACCTCGGCGACACGGAGCTGACGGGACTGAAGGAGGCCGCGCTGACGGCGGTGCGCCGGGAGCGCATCGGCTACGTCTTCCAGGCGTACAACCTGATGGCCGCGCTCACCGTGCGACAGAACGTGACGCTGGTGCCGCGGCTGGCGGACAAGCCGGTCGACCGCGCCTGGCTGCGGGAGGTCCTGGAGCGCGTCGGCATGGCCCGCCACGTCGACCGCAGGCCCGGCCAGCTCTCCGGCGGTCAGCAGCAGCGGGTGGCGATCGCCCGGGCGCTGGTGACCCGGCCGGACGCACTGCTCGCCGACGAGCCGACGGGCGCCCTGGACTCCCGCACCAGCCAGGAGGTGCTGCGGCTGTTCCGGCAGATCGTCGACGAGACCGGCCAGACCGTCCTGATGGTCACCCACGACCCGGTCGCCGCCTCCTACGCGGACTCGGTGGTCTTCCTCGCGGACGGTCGGCGCGCCGGTGAGCTGCACCGGCCGTCGGCGGAGCAGGTCGCCGAGCGCATGACCCACCTCGGGAACTGGTGAGGCGCGCCGTGTTCGACATCGCGTGGAGCAGCATCAAGCACCGCACGGGCGGTTTCCTCGGGGCCTTCGTCGCCCTCTTCTTCGGCTCGGCCGTGGTCACGGCCTGCGGGATCCTTCTGATGTCTGGGCTGACGTCGGGGATCGCACCCGAGCGGTACGCGGCGGCGTCCGTCATGGTCGGCGGCGAGCAGTCGAAGGCCGTCAAGGAGGACTTCGACCCGGTGCACGCGGAGCGGGCGACCGTCCCGGCCGACCTGGTCGCGAAGCTCGCGGCCGTACCGGGGGTGAAGTCCGCGGTCGGCGAGCGCACGATCGCGCTGAGCGCCGCGGACGGCCGGGGCAACCCGGTGGGCCTGGCCGACCCGCTGTACGGGCACGGCTGGTCGTCGGCCGTCCTCGGGCCCGTGGAACTGCGCACGGGCGCCGCGCCGCGCACCGACCGGGAGGTCGTCGTCGACGAGGCGGTGGCGCGCGCCGGCGGGCTGAAGATCGGCGACACGGCGCGCATCGCGGTGGGGACGACCCCGGCGTCGTACGAGGTCACCGGCATCGTCGCGGCCCTGGACCGGCAGGCGTCCGTGTTCTTCACGGACGAGCGGGCGAAGGAGCTGTCGCCGCGCGCGGACCGGCTGACCGCCATCGGGGTGTTCGCCGAAGCGGGCACGGACGCCGGCGCGCTGGCGGACCGGATCGCGAAGGCGGCCCCCGGCACCGACGTCTACACCGGGGACCGAATCGGTGACCTGGAGTTCCTGGACGTGGGGCAGTCCCGCGGCTTCCTGGTCGGGCTCTCCGCCGCCTTCGGGGGCACCGCGCTCGGCGTCGTCGTCTTCGTGATCGCCTCCACGCTGGGGCTCGGGGTGCAGCAGCGCCGCCGGGAGCTGGCGATGCTGCGGGCCGTCGCCGCGACGCCCCGCCAGGTGCACAGGATGATCGGCAGCGAGACGTGGCTGGTGTCGGTGGTCGGCGCGACGCTGGGGACCGGTCTCGGCTTCGTCGTCGCCCGCTGGCTGCGCGGGGCGTACGCCGAGGTCGGCGCGCTGCCGGCCGACTTCGAGCTGTCGTACGACCCGCTGCCGGCGGTGGCGTCCGTGGTGCTGTGCGTGCTCGGCGCCCGGCTCGCCGGGTACGTCGCGGCGCGGCGGGTGGCCCGCATCAAGCCGGTGGAAGCGCTGGGCGAGTCCTTGGTGGAGGCGCCGGAGCTGGGGCGGGGCCGCTGGATCTCCGGGCTGGTGCTGATCGCGTCCGGTCTGGTGGTGTCGATCGTGGTGCCGCTGCTGGCGCCCGGCGAGTTGGCGATCGCCGGCGCCGCCAGCGCCCTGATGGTGCTGATGATCGGCAGTGCACTGATCGGCCCGGTGCTGGTGCGGGCGGTGGCGCGGCTGATGGGTCCGCTGCTCGCCCGGTCACGGGTGAGCGGCTACCTGGCCGCCGCCAACAGCACCGCGAACACCCGCCGGTTGAGCGGCGCGGTCGTGCCGCTGGCGCTGGGCGCGGCGATGGCGCTGCTCCAGGTCTCCATCCTGACCACCACGCAGGCGGAGGCGAAGGAGCAGGTCACGGACGGGGTGGTGGCGGACTGGGTGCTCACCCCCGCGGGGCCGGGCCTGTCCCCGGGGCTGGTGGAGAAGGTGCGCGAGATCCCCGGCGTCGCCGCCGCCACCCCGGTCGCGCACTCCCAGGTGATGCTGGACTACCGGGAGGTCGACCAGGTGGTGACCAAGCAGTTCGGCGCGCAGGGGCTCGACCCGGCCGACCTGGACCGCACCCTCGACCTCGACGTCCGTGAGGGCGGTCTGGATCGGCTGACGGGCGACACGATCGCGCTGAGCTGGATGGCCGCCGGCACGACCGGTCTCGACGTCGGCGACACCGCGGACGTGCACCTCGGCGACGGCACGCCCAAGAAGCTGCGGGTGGTGGCGGTGTACGGGAAGGGGCTCGGCTTCGGCGACGTCACCCTCCCCCACGACCTGCTGACGCGGCACACCACGGACGGCCTGGACGCGGCGCTGCTGGTGGCCGCGGACGGAGAGCGTTCGGCCGTGGCCGAAGCGCTCGACGGACTCGCGGCGAACACCCCGACGCTGCGGATCGAGCGCCCCGACGACTTCGCGGCGGCGCAGGAGGACGCGCAGAACGAGCAGTCGATGACGAACCTGATCGCCAACGCGGTGCTGCTGCTGTACGTGCTGATCGCGGTCGTCAACACGCTGGTGATGGCGACGACGGCCCGCAGCCGGGAGTTCGCGATGCTCCGGCTGATCGGGACGACCGCCCGGCAGACGCGCCGGATGATGTTCATGGAGTCCTGGGTCGTGGTGACCACGGCCCTCGCGGTGGGCGCGCTGATCGCGGTGCCGCCGATGGTGGGCGTCAGCCTCGCGATGACGGAGCAGCCGCTGCCGTACGTGCCGCCGCTGGTGTGGGTGGCGATCGGCGGGTTCGTGGCGGTGCTGGGGTGGCTGTCGATCAGCCTGCCGACGCGTTCGGCGCTGCGGCGGGCGCCGGTGGAGGCGGCGACCACCCGCGACTGAGGCCGTGCGGATCACGGCACCGGGCCGTCCCCGTGATGCGGGGGCGGCCCGGTGTCTTCGTCTGTCACGGCCCGTTTCGTGCGTCGTGGTTCAGCTCTTGGTGGACGGCGAGTTCAGATACGTCAGGACCGCCAGCACCCTTCGGTGTCCGCTGTCGCTCTGCGGCGGCAGTCCGAGCTTCAGGAAGACGTTGCCGATGTGCTTGCTCACCGAGCGCTCGGTGACGCAGAGGGTGGTCGCGATGGTCGTGTTGTCCCGGCCCTCGGCCATCAGGTGCAGCACCTCGCGCTCGCGCGGGGTGAGCTGCTCGACCGGGTCGTCCCGGCGGCGGCGCGACATCAGCTCCGTGACGACCTCGGGGTCGAGGGCCATGCCCCCGGCCGCGACGCGTTCGAGGGCGTCGAGGAACTCGTCCACCCGGCCGACCCGGTCCTTGAGCAGATAGCCGACGCCGGCGACGTCGTCCCCGAGGAGTTCGGCGGCGTACGTCTCCTCCACGTACTGCGACAGCACGAGGACGGGCAGGCCGCGGACCTCCCGACGGGCCTCCAGCGCGGCGCGCAGCCCCTCGTCGCGGAAGCCCGGCGGCATCCGCACGTCCAGGACGGCGACGTCCGGGCGGTGTTCGAGGAGCGCGGGCAGGACCTCCGGGCCGGTGGCCGCGACCGCCACCACCTCGTGGCCCGCCGACGTCAACAGCAGGACGAGGCCCTCCCTCAGGAGGGCGTTGTCCTCGGCGATCACCACACGCACGGCAGCTCCACTTCGATCACGGTCGGGCCCCCGGCGGGGCTGGAAACGTCCACGGTCCCGTCGAGCGCGGCGACCCGGCGGCGGATGCCGACCAGCCCGCTGCCGCCGCGTTCGTCGGCGCCGCCGCAGCCCTCGTCCCGTACGAGGACGGTCAGACCGCGGGGCGTACGGGCCAGCCGTACGGTCGCGCCGGGCGAACCGCTGTGCTTGGCGGCGTTGGTGAGGGCTTCGGCGACGACGAAGTACGCGGCGGCTTCGACGGCGGCGGGCGGACGGACGGACGCCCGGCCCGCGTCCGGGGCGTCCGCCGACGTTTCGAGGCCCTCCGCGGTGACGGTCACGTCGAGGCCGCTGCCGGCCGCGAGGGCGCGGACCGCGCCGACCAGCCCGCGGTCGGTGAGGATCGGCGGATGGATGCCGCGGACCACGTGCCGCAGCTCCGCCAGCGCCTCCTCGGCCTGGTTCTGGGCGTCGTCCAGCAGCCGGCGGGCCAGCTCGGGATCGCTGTCGTACGCCCGCCGGGCCATGCCGACCCGCATGGACAGCGCGACGAGGCGGGCCTGGGTGCCGTCGTGCAGGTCCCGCTCGATGCGGCGCAGTTCGGCGCCGTGCGCGGCGACGGCCCCGGCGCGCGTCTCGGTCAGCTGCTCGACGCGGCGGGCGAGTTCCGCGGCGCGCCGTGCCTCGGGCGACGGTGCGAGGAAGGCACGGGACCAGGAGGCGTCGAAGGCGGCGAGGCGCTCGATCAGCGGCAGGACGAACGGGCGGCGACCCAGGGTTCCGCTCCAGAAGCCGTCGATCATCAGACCGAAGTACCAGAGCACGATCAACACGATGAGCACCGCCCAGCCGAAGACGGCGTGGAGGGCGAGCCAGCTCAGGTCGCGGTAGGTGCTCGGGTCCTTGAGCGCGGTGCGCAGCCGGACGGGGAGGGGGCCGGTGAGCGGCAGGTACGCCTCGTCGACGGGCTCGCCGGTCGACGCGGCCACCATGCGCCGTTTGACGCCGGCGACGCGCCGCTGGAGGAGCACGGTCTCGGGCAGGGCGCCGGCGCCGACCACCAGGGCCGTGGCGACGACGGTGAAAACGAGGACGGGGAGGTAGAGGAGGGTGGCGAAGGACAGGGCGACGGTCTTGCCCAGCCGCACCGTCGCCCGGAACGCCCGGCCCACCGTCTCCTCCACGCCGACCAGGTTAAACGACCCGTCGGGGGCTCGGGCGGGGACGGGGACAGGGGTGGAGCGGGCTCCACCGCGGCTCGGGGACGTACCCCCCTGGCACCGACCGCGGGCGCGGAGGCATCGTTGATCACGCACAGCACGTCCCGCGTGCCGCCGCACGCACCGCGCACCCTGCATGCACCCGTTCGCAGCGCGCACACCGTCCGCAGAAAGGCCCCTGATGAAGCCCGTGCTCTGGTTCCTGGTCTCCGCCGGGCTCGCCGTCAGCCTCGTGAACGACTTCGTCCTCGAAGGCTGGGTGCGCAACGCGGTCGAAATCGTCGGCTCGGCGGTGGCGCTGGTCGCCGGCGTGACGCTGTACCTGACCCGTACGCGCAAGCACTGACGGCGGGCGGGGCCGAGCGGGCGAGGGGCCGGGAAGTCGGAAGGCTCCCTTCCCTGCACGGGGAACAGGGAAGGGAGCCATCCAGGGCCTAGTGGGGGAAGCGTTACCGCTAAAGGCCCTGTGTGTCGCCCACGGTCCTGGGGATGGAGTCCCGTGGGCGACGATCGGGGTGCGCGGACGTCCAGGGCCGTCCGGGTGGTCAAGGACCTCCGCGCACCGGCTGGGGTGGCCGGGCCGACGTGTCGGCCGGCCTAGGGTCGGTGGTCCTCCGCCTTGGCCTCGCGGCGGGCGGCGGCGGATCTGGCCCGCTCGTCGGCCCGTTCCGCGGCGTGGGCCACCGGGTCCTGGGGCGCCGTCAGGAACTGGTGCAGCGACTTCAGGAACAGGAACAGGGTGTCCTCACCCGGTGGGTCGGAGGCCGACCGGTAGTCCATTCGGTGGCCGAGCCCCTGGCCGTGGCCGTCGGCGTCGCGCCGGTCGACCGCCGCGCGGTCCGGCACCCGTTCGTCGTGCTCCTGGCGCAGCCCGCACTGTTCCACCGGGCACTGCGGCGGGGCCTCGTGGTCGCGCAGGTGTAACGCGTGGCCCAGGGCCGATTTCAGGGGGCGTTTCATCGTCGCGTCCCTTCGCCGTACGCCTGGACGGCCCGGTCGTCCTCCGGCCCCCAGTGGCTGGGCCGGTCGCCCGGGCCGCGACGCTCCGGCGGCGGCGGACCGTAGCCGTCCTGCGGCGGGTGGGAGTCGTACGGGGGCTGCTCCGAGGGCTGCTGCGGCACGTACGGCTGCTGGTGCTGGGTGTGCTGCTGCGGGGGCTGCGGTGCGTGGGGGTGCTGCTGGTGGTGCTGGTGCTGGGCGTGGCTCTGGTGCGGGATGTGCACTTGGGACTGCGGCTGCTGGGGAATGTGCCCGGTGCGTCCGTACGCCTGCTGGTGCTGACGGCCGTGCTGCGTGCCGTGGGTCACGTGTCCCTGTGCGTACCCTTGCCCCATTCCTTGCTGGTGCTGGTAGCCGGACTGGGCCGGCGGGGCGTACGGCCGGGAGGGCTCCGGTTGCTGCTGGTAACCGTAGTCCCGCACCGGCTGGTCGAACTCGGCCGTGTCACGGCGTCGGGCGTCGCCCCCGCCGGCCGTCTGCTGTACGACGGTCGGCGCACCGACTCCGACGAGGACTTCTTCGGGGTGCTTGTCGATTCCGTCGTGCTTCTCGGCGTCGATGGTGACCAACGCGTCCTTGGGCTCGGCCACGGAGCCCGGGAGCAGCAGCTCCACCTCCTCGGCCCCGGCCCTGCGGCGCTGGTCCGCCCACTCCTCCAACTGCGCCTGGCACGCCATGTCGAGGTGCGAGATGCCGCGTGCGTCGACGACCACCCGATTCTTGTCGGCGACGGACCCCAGGGCTTCGATCAGCTTCGGCAGCCGCAGGAAGGTCGCGTTCCCCTTCAGTTCGAGCCGGCCCGAGTCGCCGTCGGTGGTCTTGCGGATCGTCATGTGCGACATGCGGATCGCGGTGAGGACGACCGCGACGGCCAGCCCGATGAGGACACCTTCGAGGAGGTTGGTCGCCACGATCACGCCGGTGGTGACGAACATGACCAGGCCCTCGCCGCGGTCCTTCTTCCACATCTTCACGAAGGACGGCGGGTTGAAGAGCTTCCAGCCCGCGTGCAGCAGGACACCGGCGAGGACGGTGATCGGGATCATCCCCAGCAGGCCGGGCAGCAGCAGACCGAAGCCGAGGAGCCAGACGCCGTGCAGGATGCGGGAGATCTTGGTCTTGGCGCCGGCGTTGACGTTCGCCGCGCTGCGCACGATGACCGCGGTCAGCGGCATGGCGCCCAGCGCACCCGAGACGGTGTTGCCGACGCCCTGGGCGAACAGCTCCTTGTTGTACTGCGTGCGCGGTCCGGTGTGCATCCGGTCCACGGCCGCCGCGCTGAACAGGCTCTCCGCCGAGGCGATGATGGTGAAGGTGACCACCATCATCAGCACCGCGGGGTCGCCGAGCCCGGAGATGTCGCTGACACCGGGGATGTTGACCGCGTCCAGCATGTTGCCGAAGGCGACCTTCTTCACGTCGAACCAGGGCAGTGCGGCGATGATGCTGCCGAGCAGTACGGCCACCAGCGGCGCCGGTACTTTGCTCAGCGGCTTGGGCATCTTGTACCAGAGGAAGCAGATGACGACGGCCATGCCGCCGATGAGGAGCGCACCGCTCTTGGCGGCGTCTCCGATGATGTCCTTCGCCAGGTCGGGCAGGTGCATGAAGTTCTTGGGCGCCGTGCCGTGCTGCTTGGAGTCGACCAGGGCGTATATCTGACCGAGGATCAGGGGCACGCCGATGCCGGCGAGCATGCCCTGGACCACCGACAGCGAGATGGACTGGAAGACCCGGCCCATCTTCAGCCAGGCGAGGATCATCTGAAGGATGCCGCTGGCGAGGACCACCGGACCGAGCATGCCCGGGCCGTGCTCGGTGACGAACTCCAGGCAGAGGACCGCGAGTCCGGCCGCGGGGCCGCTGACCTGGAGGGCGCTGCCGGGGAGGAAGCCGACGACGAGGCCGCCGATGATGCCCGTGATGATGCCGAGGGCGACGGGGACGCCCGAGGCGGCCGCGACGCCGATGCACAGGGGCAGGGCGACGAGGAAGACGACGATCGAAGCCATGAAGTCGGCACCGAACGAACCCGCTGCCGAGGGGGATTTCAGGGGACTCGCCGGGGGAAGGCCACTACTCCTTCGCGCGTGCCGCCCCGCACCGGGGCGGGTGCTTTCAGTAGACACAGTGTTCCTTTCGCCGCATCCGGTGCCGGGGCGTCGGGAGCCGTTGCTCTCGGAGGGTGCGCTACCGGCGGTCGGACGAGTGGGGGGTGTGAGATCCGGGTGGGCTCGCCCGGGCGTCAGTTGCGGTGGAACACTCCGTTGAGCTCGTCGAGCTCCAGCACTTCGGCCGTGTCGACGCGGTAGTACCAGCCGTGCAGGTTCAACCGGCCGGAGTCCAGCGCCAGGCGGACGCTGGGGTAGTCGCGCAGGGTCTCCAACTGGGCGACGACGTGGCGCTGGACGAATTTGGCGAGCGTCCCGTCGTCTGGTGGCGTGCCGAGCATCGGGGCCAGCGCGGGACGGGCGTGGGACACCCACTGGGAGACGCAGGGCAGTTCGGTCAGGTCCTGGTCGTTGGCGAGGGCGCCGACCGCGCCGCAGTGGGAGTGCCCGCAGACCACGATGTCGCGGACCTTGAGCACCTCCACGGCGTACTCGATCGTGGCGGCCTCGGCGGACTCGCGTTCGGGCACGTAAGCGGGGATGATGTTGCCCGCGTTGCGCAGTTCGAAGACCTCGCCGGGGACCGCTCCCGTGATCAGGGCCGGGATGACCCGGGAGTCGGAGCAACTGATGAAGAGGGTGCCGGGCGTCTGGCCGGCGGCGAACTTGCGGAAGGTCTCGCTCTCGGGGGCCACACGGTGGCGGAAGTTCCGTGCATTGGTGAGCAGTCGCTTCATGTCACGCTCCTCGCAGAGCCCAGCCGCTCGCCCGGGGCGTGCACGGCGTGTGGGGGCACACGCACTCCGGGGCAGCTGGGACGGCTGAGACATCCGGGGGTGAATGTCTTGGCCGTGAAGCATGCGCCCATGCCATGAGTCATCCGTGAGATCAGGGTGAGAGAGTTCTCACCAGCGGGATGAGAGTTTGACAACGATGTCAGGAAGATGGCCGGGCCCCTCGGCGGGGCAGCCGACCCTTGCCGCGGCGCGCGTGCGTCCCTGCGGCGGACGGGGTGGTTCCGGAGCGTCGGCACGTGGACCGGAAGGGGCCTGCGCCGGGGTCCGACGGCGGGCTGGGCCCGCACGGGATCCGGCCATCCGGCACGTGCAGATGGTCCGTCGAGCGTGGGTACGACGTGTGCGGCCGGAGGTCACCGGCTGACGCCCGGGGGCGTCGGATTGCGGCTGTTCCAGCTGGTTACTGCTGATTGCTCATGGACGGGTCGACCGGTGGACGGACCGGTCGTACGGCTCAGGCCCGCAGGCGGTACCCGACCCCGCGGATGGTCTCCACCCGGTCGGGCCCCAGCTTGCGCCGCAGGTAGCGCACGTACACGTCCACGATGTTCGACCCGGGGTCGTAGTCGAAGCCCCAGACGCGGCTGAGCAGTTGTTCCCGCGTCAGCACCTGGTCGGGGTTGCGCAGGAAGACCTCCGCCAACGCGAACTCGCGCGCCGACAATTCGGCCACCCGCCCCTCCACGTGCACCCGGCGCGTACGCAGGTCCAGCACCAGGTCGCCGACGCGGAGCACGGACGCCTCGGGGCCGCCCTCGCCGCGCAGCCGCAGCCGCACCCGGGCCAACAGCTCCTCGAAGGCGAAGGGCTTGGAGATGTAGTCGTCCGCGCCGCCCTCCAGCCCGGCGACCACGTCCGAGACGCTGTCGCGGGCGGTGAGGATGACGACGGGGAGCGTCACCCGCAGCTCGCGCAGCTTGCGCAGCACGGTGAGTCCGTCGACCGCGGGCAGCCCGAGGTCGAGGATCATCAGGTCGCAGTCGCCGGCGCGCGCGTGCTCGTAGGCGGACAGCCCGTCACCGACGACTGCCGTCACGAACCCGTTGCTCCGCAGGCCCTTTTCGACGAAGGAGGCGATTCCGGCCTCGTCCTCCGCTATCAGAATCCGTTGCATGGTGTCCTCTCTGCCAGGGGAAGTACGCCGGTAGGTCGAGTACGAAACGGGCCCCGCCCGTCTCTGCGTCCTCCACCCACGCCGTGCCGCCGTGTGCCTGGGCGATCTCGCGCACGATGGCCAGCCCCAGACCGATTCCGGTGCCGGCCTGGGCGGGTGAGGTGACGCGGCCGGCCTGGACGAACCGGCCGAAGATCCGTTCGCGGTCCACGGGGCCCACCCCGGGTCCGGTGTCGCGCACCCAGAGCAGGATCCGGCCCTCGCGCACAGCCGACCCCATCTCGATGAGGTCGCCGTCCAGCGTGTGGCGGACCGCGTTCGCCGCCAGCTGGATCAGGCCCTGGGTCAGCCGCTGGCCGTCCACGAGGACGGTGGCCTCCGAGACCGCCGCGACGCGCCAGTGGCGGTCGCCCAGCGCCCGCGCCTTGGCGACGACGTCCACGATCAGATCGGTCAGGTTGGTCTCCCCGACCGTCAGGAAGTCCGGACGCTCGGCCTTGGCCAGGAGCAGCAGGTCGTCGACGATGCGGCTCATCCGGTCGAGTTCGTCGACCACCAGCGCGCGGGTGACGTCCCACTCCATGGCCCAGTCGCCGGCTCCGTTCTCCATCAGCTCCAGGTGTCCGCGCACGACGGTGATGGGGGTGCGCAGTTCGTGCCCCACCTCGTCCAGGAACCTGCGCTGGGTGGTGAAGGCCCGCTCCAGGCGGTCGAGCATGTTGTTGAAGGTGTGCGCGAGCGCCGCCACGTCGTCGTCGCCCTGCACGTCGAGGCGCTGGGTGAGGTCGGACTCGCCGATCCGGGCGGCGGTCTGGCGCACCAGTCGGACCGGGGCCAGGATCCGGCCGGCCACCAGCCAACTGGCGAGGCCGGCGCAGATCAGCGCGCCGAAGCCGGTGGCGAGCAGCATCTTGGCGACCTCCCGCTCCTCGTGGAGCTGGCGGTCGCGGAACTCCAGGACGACCAGCCGCACGTCACGGGTGTCGGTGCCGACCTTCACCGGGACGACGCCGTAACGCACCTTGCCCACGGACGAGTCGAGCCAGCCCACGGCGGTCTCGCTGTTGCCCTTCACCGACGACAGCAGCCGGATGACGGCGGGATCGGTGTCCAGCCGTACGGGCGGTTCGGAGGCGCTGCGCAGATCGGCCCGGCCGTCCACGATGCTGAAGAACGTCTCGTCGCGGTTGGGGATGTTCTCGCGCAGGAACTCGCGCAGCAGGGTGGCGCCGTCGGTGTAGGGCTCTCCGTCTGGCTGCACCCTGGTATGGGCGAAGGTCCGCAGCCGGGTCGCCTCCCACTCCAGCCGGGCGTCCACCTGTTCGTCGAGTTGGGCCTGCCAGACGACCGTGATGCCGACGATGGGTGCGGCGAGGGCGGCTCCCACCAGGAGCAGCATCCAGCCGACGATCCGGGAGCGCGCACTGGCCGTGCGCCGCCGACGCACGGTCAGTCCTCGCCTTCGTCATCGTCGTCGTCGCTGCGGGCGAAGCGCCGTTGGCTCCAGAAGCCGTTGCTCGTGCCGTCGGGTGTGTCGTCGTCCCCGTCGCCGCCGGCGCCCTCGTCGTCGTCGCCGTCGTCACCACCGGGGAAGGGCCCGCCGTGCCCGTTGTCGTCGCTGCGGGGCGGTGCGATGGGGGGCACCGGCTTGCCGCCCGGGGGTTTGGCCGAGGACGGCGGCGGTTGTCTGTTGGACGGCGCGTACGAGGACGGCGGGCGGGCGGTGGGTCCGGTCGAGGACTCGCGCGCGCCCGAGGGCTTGTCGCGGGAGGTGGCCGACGGCAGGGGGACGGGGGTGTCGACTTCGTCCGTGTAGGTGTTCTGCACGATCACCACGGGGCCGAGGTCTAATGGATCGGCTTCACCGATCCACACCCGTCCCGCCACCATGCCGGCGCCTGCGAACGCAGCCACCGCTGTGATCACCAGATTGGCCTTCCGCAGTCTCATGCGGAGAGTGTGCGTCCTAGATCGAACAGGTGAGTGAAAGAGGAGAGCATTCTCATTTCCCGCGCTGGGCTCGGCTTTCGCGGGAGGGGAAGGATCTGTTCCGGGGGTACCGCCGGTGGTCGCGCCGGGGGGTGTGGTATGGGCGTCGCCGGTGGGGTGGGACGCGGCGGCGCCCCGGCGACTTCTCCGGCGCCGTTTCCCGAAGGGGAGTGCATCCGCGAGGACGGACCGAAAGGACAAGCTCCCTCACCTTCTTTCTGGAACCGGTGGGACTGGGGTGGTCGACGGGAAGTACGGCGCGGCACCCCCGAAGGTTCAAGAGAAGGCAAAGTGCGGGCTTTTGCCCGCCATCACCGCACCCCACGGTCACAGCCCGCGGTGCCGGGGTTACGGGATAGGGGATGCGGGATACGGGATGGTGCCGGGCGTGGGCGCCGGTCGGCTGCTCGGTCGCACCAGGGCGATACGCCGTTGTCCCGACGGAAGGCCACCGGTAGGAAGGGGCCATGACCGTACTCGGCGCTGTGTTTCGCCCCCAACTCCCTCCGGAACGCCTCCGCCCCCTCGCCCGGGCCGCCGACGAGGCCGGGCTCGACGAGCTGTGGCTCTGGGAGGACTGCTTCCTGGAGAGCGGCATCGCCACCGCGTCCGCCGCCCTGGCCTGGACCGAACGTCTGCGCGTGGGCATCGGCTTGCTCCCCGTCCCCCTGCGCAACGTCGCACTCACCGCCATGGAAGCGGCCACGCTGGACCGCCTCTTCCCCGGGCGGTTGGTCCTCGGCGTCGGCCACGGCCTCCAGGCGTGGATGGGCCAGGTCGGCGCCCGGGTGGAATCTCCGCTCACCCTGCTCCACGAGTACCTCGACGCCCTGCGCGCCCTGTTGCGCGGCGAACGGGTCACCACCAGCGGCCGGTACGTCTCGCTGGACGACGTCGCCCTCGACTGGCCGCCCACCAGCGCCCCGCCCGTGTACGCCGGCGCGCTCGGCCCCCGCACGGTGCGGCTGACGGGCGAGGCGGCCGACGGCACCGTCCTCGACGCGAGCGTGTCGTCGGACGGACTGCGCCGGGCCCGGGCGCTGATCGAGGAAGGCCGCGCGGCGGCGGGCCGCCCGAGCACCGAACACCACCCGGTGGTGATCTATCTGCACGCGGCCACCGGCCCCGGAGCGGCCGACCGCCTCCGTGCCGAACTGGACCGCTGGGACGTCGACCCCACCGGCCTCGGCGTCGCCGGTGACGCCGCCGCCGTCGCCGAGGCGGTCCAACGGCTGGCGGAGGCCGGCGCGGACACGGTCGTCCTCCAGCCGACGGCCGACGAACCCGACCCCGAGGGCTTCCTGCGGTTCACCGCCGAGGAGGTGCGCCCGCTGGTCCCCCGCTGATCGACGCGCCCCGCCGGTGCGGGCCGGTGCCAGCCGCCCGGCCCGCCCGTCGCGGTCCCGCGGGCCGCCGCCCGCACCACTGCCCCGAGCCGTTCGTCGCGTCCCGCAGGTCGCTGACGCTCACAGCACCCGTCGTCGCACCAACAGCGCCAGCACCGCGACGCCCGGCAACAACGGCAGCCACACCGTCAGGAAGCGGAACCCGATGACGGTGGCCGTCGCCACCACCAGCGGCGCGCCGACCATCACGAGCGCGAAGGCCAACGCCGGCTCCACGGACCCGATCCCACCGGGCGTGGGCACCAGCCCGGCCGCGATGCTCGCGGTGATGTAGGCGATCACCAGGTGCGGCCAGGGCACCCCGAGACCGACGGCCGCCGCGACGCATATCAGCACCCCGGACTGGAGCAGCGGGAACGCCAGCGCCCCGCCCCACAGCGCCGCGGTCCGCGCCGGCATCCGGTGCAACGTACGGGCGTCCAGCAGCGCCGTCCGCAGGAACCGCACCACGCCCTTCCGCAGCCGTCGTGCCATCAGCAGCAGCACGGTGACGGCCGCGGCCACCACCGCCAACACCAACGCGCCCACCAGCACCGCCTGTCCGGGCGGCACCAGCGTCGGCAGCTCCAGCGCTTCGGGGAACACCAGCACCAACGCCAACAACAGTCCGGCCCTGGCGACCCCCTTCACCAGGCTGTAGAGCCCGAGCGCGGCGGTGGAACGGTCCAGCGGCACCCCGCAGCCGCGCAGAAAGCGCAGGGTCACCAGATGCGCCCCGATCCCGGCGGGCAGCAGCTGGTTGGCCGAGCCGGCCGCGAACTGGGTCGCCACCAGCCGCCCCGCGGGCAGGCGCTCGACGACCGTGCCCTGCCGCACGAAGGCCGACGCCACCGACCACAGCCCCGTCACGATCCCGCCGAGAACCAGCCAACCGGGGTGCGCGTCCTTGAGCAGCCCGACGCCCGAGGAGACGACGGACCAGTTCTCGGCGGTCCAGTACGCGAGCAGTGCGAACGGCACCAGGCACATCAACTGTCGCAGCGGCAGCCGTCGGAGGCCCGACGACGCCCGTCGGCTCCTCGACCCGGGCGCGCCGGCGGCCTCGGATGCGGCCCCGGACACGGGCCCGGACTCCGACAGGGGCTCGGAGATCACCAACCTCCCCACCGTCCTTCCACTCCCGGCGCGTCACTGGCGTCCGCGCGGACTCATGAACCACAACGGACGTCACACCGTTTCGGTTCGCAGAAGCTGCCCCCTGCACACAACAACGTCGTGTCGAGGTGCCCGCACTCATACTCAGGCATCTTCATGAACTCCTACTCATGGAGCGGAGTAGTCACACGGATGCCCGGCCGCCCACCGCGCCGTCAAGCTGCCTCCATGACCAGGACCAAAGGCCTCAAGAAGGCGCAGTGGGCGACGATGCGGCTGCTGCTGGGCACCGTGGGGCGGCTCAGCGAAGGCGTCCGCATCGGCTACCGACACGGCTTCGACAGCGGATCGATGCTCGACCACGTCTACGTCAACAAGGCGCAGGGCAGTCTCGGCATCGGTCGTGTCATCGACCGTTGCTATCTCAACGCCGTGGGCTGGCGGGCCATCCGCGCCCGCCGCGAACTCCTCAAGGACGTGCTGCGCAAGGAGATCGCCGAGCGCGGCGGCCGGGCCACCGTCCTGGACGTCGCCTCAGGGCCGGGCCGCTACCTCCAGGACCTGGTGGCGGAGCACCCTGCGGGCGCCCTGCGGGTCGAGTGCCGGGACCTCGACCGCGCCGGGCTCGCCCAGGGCGAACGCCAGGCCGCCCAGCGGGGGCTGACGGGCATCACCTTCACCCACGGCGACGCCCTCGCCCCGCAACCGCTCGCCGAAGGCGCCCCGGACGTGATCGTCGTCTCCGGCCTCTACGAACTGCTGCTGGAGGACGACGCGATCGCGGCCTCCGTCGAGCGGCTGCGCGGTCTGCTCGCACCGGGCGGCGTCCTGGTCTTCACCACGCAGACCCGACACCCGCAGTTGGAGTTCATCGCGAACGTGCTCCCCAACCGCGACGGCGTGCTGTGGGTGATGAAGTGCCGACCGGTCGAACAGGCCGAGCGCTGGGCCCGTGACGCCGGTTTCCCCGAGGTCGCCAGCCGCCGGGAGTCGGTGGGGCTGTTCACCGTCACCACGGCACGCGGCTGAGTCAGCCCTCCCACAGCGACGTCGATTTCCCTCGCTGTCATAAGCGTGTCCCACCAGAGCCGTCAACCAACGCGAGTGGCAAGGACTCGCCACACCCCGATCAGGCTCTTGTCACGCTGTGCAGCTGTGTGCATACATGGAGTTGCCCACGGTTTGGAGGGGACGACCGTGTGGCCGACAAGGAATGGCGGGGGATGATGTGCCATGTCGGTGGCGGTGGTTCCGAGTTCCACGCTCGGACGGAAAGTGTTGTCGGGACCTGTCCTGCGGGAGTCGCCGGGGCAGTCGAGGCAGCAGGTGCAGCAGATACAGCAGGCGCGCGGCGTCACCCGCATCCTCGGGGCCACCCGCGTGCGGGCGGCCCTCGCGGGCCTGGTGCATTCGGCGCGTCAGGAGTTGCTGAGCTTTGACGACCCCGTCTGCCAGGACGGCGAGGGCGCTCCCGAGCCGTTCCTCGGACTCGGCGGTCAGGGGGACGCCGCGGAGTGCCCGTCGGCGGCCCGGCCCGCCCGGGTCCGGCGGATCGCCCCTCGGCGCGTGCTGTCGCAGCTCCGTGAGGCCGGCCGCTGCCTCGGCGAGACCCGCGTGACGGACTCGATCCCGTTCTCGATAATCGTCGCCGACCGCGCGGTCGCCGCGGTCCCGCTCGATCTCGACCTGCACGACAACGGCGTTCTGCTGATCCGCGACCCGGTCCTCGTGCAGGCCCTGGTCCGTACGCACCAGGCGTGGTGGGAGGCGGGTGACGATCCCGCCCGGCAGGCGCGCCCGCCGGGTGCGCCCGCCCATCTGCGGCCGGTACTTGAGGCGATACTGGCGGGCCTCACCGACGACGCCGCAGCGGCCCGGCTCAACATGTCCGGGCGCACCTACAGCCGTCGGGTGGGCGAGTTGATGAACGCCCTCGGCACGTCGAGCCGCTTCCGGGCGGGAGTGGAAGCGGCTCGACGCGGCTGGGTCTAGGGCCTTTGCTGCAGGCGGACGCCGGGGGCGCGGCCTACGACACGACGTCCTTGCGGGCGAAGGTGCGGAAGGCGAGGGCGAAGAGCACCAGGGCGTAGGAGATCGACACCGCGGCTCCCTTGGCCATCCCGCTCCACTCCAGCTGCGGTTGGAGCGCGTCTATCCAGGCGAACTGCCAGTGCGCGGGGAGCACCTCCCGCCACCCCCCGAGCGCGGTGACCGCGTCCAGGACGTTGCCGACGATCGTCAGTCCGACCGCTCCGCCCACCGCGCCCAGCGGGGCGTCGGTCTTGGTGGACAGCCAGAAGGCGAGCCCTGCGGTGACCAGTTGGGAGACGAAGACGAAGAGGAGGACGATCCCCAGCCTCGGCAGCGTCTCGGTGGTGGCGAGGGAGCCGCCGGTGGGGAGCTTCAGCGGCCCCCAGCCGTAGGCGAAGGTGCCCGCGACCAGGGCGACCAGCGGCAGCAGCACCATCGCCGCGGCGCTGAAGCCGAGCGCCACGACCAGCTTCGACCACAGCAGCCGTGTGCGGGGGACGGGTGCGGCCAGGAGATAGCGGAGGGAGGACCAGTTGGCCTCGGAGGCGACGGTGTCCCCGTGGAACAGCGCCACCGGCACCACCAGCAGGAAGCCCGCGGAGACGAAGAGGCACGTCGCGGCGAAGTTCGCGGCCGAGGCGGTGGCGGTGTCCATGAGGGTGATCCGGTCGTTCTCCTCGCCGCCGGGGGTGCCGATCGCGAAGGCGACGATGAGTACCAGGGGCAGTGCACCGAGGACGGCGGCCATCACCATCGTCCGACGGCGCTTGAGCTGCCGTACGGCCTCGACGCGCACCGGAAGGGTGCGTCGGGCCCGGTAGCCGGGTGCCGACACGGGGTGCTGGGCCAGCCCGCTCATGCGGAACCTCCGATCAGGGTGAGGAAGGCGTCCTCCAGGCGGCGGTGCGGGCCGACTCCGGTGAGCGGCACGTCCAGCCGGACGAGTTCGCCGATCAGCGCGGTGGTGGTGGCGCCGTCGAGGCGGACCAGCAGGCCCTCGTCGACGCGTACGGCGGAGCCGACCCCGGGCAGGGCGTCGATCTTCTCCACCAGCGGGTCGGAGACCTCGCCCGCGGTGGTGACGAGCAAGGTGTCGCTCTCGCCGGTGATCTCCGCGACCGGGCCCGTCTGCACCAGCCGGCCGCGGTCCATGACCACGAGATGGGTGCAGGACTGTTCGACCTCGGAGAGGAGGTGACTGGAGACGATCACCGTGCGGCCACCGGCCGCGTAGCGGATCATCACGTCCCGCATCTCGCGGATCTGCGGCGGGTCGAGTCCGTTCGTCGGCTCGTCGAGGATCAACAGGTCCGGCAGGCCCAGCATGGCCTGGGCGATGGCCAGCCGCTGGCGCATGCCCTGGGAGTAGGTGCGCACGGCGCGGGCGAGCGCCTCGCCGAGGCCGGCGATCTCCAGCGCCTCGTCGATGTGGGCGTCCTCGGCGGGCCGTCCGGTCGCGCGCCAGTACAGCTCCAGGTTCTCCCGCCCCGACAGGTGCGGGAGGAAACCGGCGCCCTCGACGAAGGCGCCGACGCGGGAGAGGACGGGTGCGCCGGGCCGGATGGCGTGGCCGAAGACCCGGATCTCGCCCTCGTCGGGCCGGATGAGGCCCATCAGCATCCGCAGGGTGGTGGTCTTGCCGGCGCCGTTGGGGCCGAGCAGTCCGAGGACCTGTCCCTTCTCCACCCGGAAGGACAGCTCCCGCACGGCGTAGCGGTCGCTGGACTTGGCGTACCGCTTGGTGAGGCCGGTGATCTCCAGGGGGACGTCGGCGAGTTCGGGGTCGGGCGCCGGGGCGATGGTCCGTCGGCGGGCGGTCAGCAGCAGGGCGGCGGCGATCAGCGCGGCGGCGCTCGGCAGGGCCCAGGTCCACCAGGGCAGCCCGGCGGCCTGGGTCCGCACGGCGGGGGCCGTGGGGACGCTCAGCACTGCGGAGTTCGCCGCGGACTTCGCCCCGGAGTCCGCGACCGTGCCGGCCGTGCTGCCCGTGCTCGCCGTACTCGCGTCGCCGCCGGCGAGGGCGACGGTGTAGGTGGCGGGGGCCGTCGGGGAGGCGTATCCGAGGTCGGTGGCGGAGAGCACCAGCCGCAGCCGGTGCCCGGCGTCGACCTGGTGGTCCACGGCGGGCAAAGTCAGTTCGACCTCCTTGCCCTGGGTGGCGTCCTCGACCCGGACGGGGGCGACGAGTTGGGAGGGCAGGACCTGGGTGCGGCCGTCGGGCCCGACGTCGTACACCTTCGCGAAGAGGACGGCCTCGCCCGTCGTGGAGGTGACCTTGACGCGGACGGTCGGTGCACCGGTGATCTGGAGGGTCCGGGTCAGCGGCGCGGAGTCGAAGCGGGCGTGTTGGCCGGGGAAGTCGAGGGAGAAGCCGACGCCGACGGAGGAGAGCTGGCCGAGTCCACCGCTGAGCCCGGGGACGGCGGAGAGCGCGGGCGGGCTGGCGCCGGCCGGGTTGGCGAAGGTCTGGGGCGGGCCGGAGAGCGCGATGGGCTCGGGGCCGTTGCGCAGACCGGGGTAGCGGGCGGCGGTCGCACCGCGCAGCAGCGCCTGCCCGTCGGTGGAGTCGATCCCTCCGGTGCGGCTGACCCGGAAGGCCGGGCCCGTTCCGGTGCTCTCGTCCCGCTTGAGGTGGCGGTCGAACCAGTCGGTGACGCGCTGTTCGACGCGGTCGCTCTCGCTCTCGCCGCCGTCGTGGCCGCCGGCGATCCAGTCGACGGCGACGGGGGCGCCGTTGGCCCTGATCCGCTCGGCCATGGCGTCGGCGTGGTCCAGCGGGAAGAGGGAGTCCGACTGGCCCTGCACGATCAGGGTGGGCACCTTGATGCGGTCGCCGACGGCGACCGGGCTGCGGGCTTCCAGCAGGTCACGGGCGGCGGCGTCGGGCTTGCCGCTGGTGGCGACCCGTTCGTACAGGGCGCAGATCTCGGGCTGGAAGCGCCCGCAGGCGCCGTGCTCGCCCGGTTCGGCCGCGGTGCCGGGGGCGGTGGTGCCGGAGCCCGCGCCCGGGGGCCGGGCGGGTTCGGTCGCCGGCGGCGTCGAGGGAGGGGGCCCGTCCGGCGCTTCGAAGGACCCGGTGGAGAAGAAGATGCCGGCCCACAGCTTCTTGAAGACGCCGTCGGGGAAGAGCGCGTCGGCGAGGTTCCAGTAGGTGATCGCCGGGGCGATGGCGTCGACGCGCCGGTCGTGGCCGGCGGCGAGCAGCGCGCTCGCCCCGCCGTACGAGGCCCCGGCGACACCGACGCGCGGATCGCCGTCCGCGTCCAGGAGGACCTCGGGCCGGTCGGCGAGCCAGTCGACGAGCCGGGAGACGTCCTTGATCTCGTACGCGGGGTCGTTGAGACCGATCTTCCCGGTGGACTTGCCGAAGCCGCGGGCGGACCAGGTCAGCACGGCGTAGCCGTCCCGGGCCAGCTCCTCGGCCTGGGCGCGGACGTCGTCCTTGCTGCCGCCGAAGCCGTGGCCGAGGAGGACGGCGGGACGGCGCGCGCCCCGGTCCCCCGCGGTGAAGTACGAGGTGTCGATCTCGGCCCCCGGCATCTTCTGGGTCCGGTCCTCGCGTTGCACGGCCGGGCCCGAGTCGTCGGCGACCGCGGTCCAGGTGCCCGCGCCGGCGAGGGCGACGAGCGCCGCGGCGCCCGCGAGCCATCGGCCGCGCCGTCCTGGCCTGGGAAGTCGGGTCTTCATGGGGAAACCCTAAGCGGAACCCCCCTGGGCCCTCCGCTGCCGTCAGTGGGAGCCGGGCGGCCTCCCCGGGAAGTACGCGGACCGGCCGCGTACACCAGCGGTGGTACGGCGCGCTCCACCCACGGCCCTCGTCACGCGCGCCCGGGAGGCCGTGCGCCGACCGGTCAGTGGTTGCGCGGGAAGCCCAGGTCGACGCCGGCGTGCGGCTCCGAGGGGTCGGGCCACCGGGTGGTGACGACCTTGCCGCGGGTGTAGAAGTGCACGCCGTCGTTGCCGTAGATGTGGTGGTCGCCGAAGAGCGAGTCCTTCCAGCCGCCGAAGGAGTGGTATCCGACGGGCACCGGGATCGGGACGTTCACGCCGACCATGCCGGCCTCGACCTCCAGTTGGAAGCGGCGGGCCGCGCCGCCGTCCCGGGTGAAGACCGCGGTGCCGTTGCCGTACGGGGACGCGTTGATCAGCGCCAGGCCCTCCTCGTACGTCGCCGCCCGCAGCACGCACAGCACCGGCCCGAAGATCTCGTCGCGGTAGGCGTCGGAGTCGGTGGAGACCCGGTCGAGCAGGGACAGCCCGATCCAGTGCCCCTCCTCGTACCCCTCGACGGTGTACCCGGTGCCGTCGAGGACGACCTCGGCGCCCTGCGCCGCCGCGCCCGTGACGTAGGAGGCGACCTTGTCCCGGTGCGCCCGGGTGATCAGCGGTCCCATCTCCGACGACGGGTCGGCGCCCGGCCCGATCTTGATCTTCTCGGCGCGTTCGCGGATCTTCGCCACGAGCTCGTCGGCGACGGAGTCAAGGGCCACCACCGCGGAGATCGCCATGCAGCGCTCGCCCGCGGAGCCGTACGCCGCCGAGACCGCCGCGTCCGCCGCGGCGTCCAGGTCCGCGTCCGGCAGCACCAGCATGTGGTTCTTCGCGCCGCCGAGCGCCTGGACGCGCTTGCCGTTCGCCGAGGCGGTGGTGTGGATGTAGCGGGCGATGGGGGTCGAGCCGACGAAGGAGACCGCGGCCACGCCGGGGTGCGCCAACAGGGCGTCGACGGCGACCTTGTCCCCGTGCACCACGTTCAGCACGCCGTCCGGAAGCCCCGCCTCCGCGGCCAGTTCGGCGAGCAGGTTCGCCGCCGACGGGTCCTTCTCGCTCGGCTTGAGGACGAAGGTGTTGCCGCAGGCGATCGCCAGCGGGAACATCCACATCGGCACCATCGCCGGGAAGTTGAACGGGGTGATGCCGGCGACGACGCCGAGCGGCTGGCGGATCGATGCGACATCGACCCGGTTGGAGACCTGCGTCGACAGCTCGCCCTTGAGCTGGCCGGGGATCCCGCAGGCCAGCTCGACGATCTCCAGTCCGCGCGCCACCTCGCCGAGCGCGTCGGAGTGCACCTTGCCGTGCTCGGCGGTGATCAGCGCGGCGATGTCGTCGCGTCGGGCGTCCAGCAGCGCGCGGTAGCGGAAGAGGACGGCGGTGCGCTGGGCGAGCGAGGAGGTGCCCCAGGTCGCGTACGCCTCCTTGGCCGCGGCGACGGCGGCCCCGACCTCGTCCGCGGAGGCCAGTGCGACCCGTGTGGTGACGGCGCCGGTCGCGGGGTCGGTGACCTCGCCCCAGGTGCCGGATGCGCCCTCGACGGTCTTGCCACCGATCCAGTGGTTGACGGTCTTCGTCATGACGAAAGGCTCCTTCACGAGTGTCGGCGCACGGGCCGGGCGGGTCACGTACGGGCGGACCAGAGGGACGGACGGCGGCTCACGGGTCACAGGTGCCGGCGCCGGGCCGCGACCTGCCGCTCGTACTCCTCCCGGGCCTTGATCGCGGACGGGCGGTCCGCCGTCTGGGCCACGGGAACATCCCACCACGCCTGCGCCGGGGGCGCGCCCGACACAGTGTCTGCCGTTTCGGTCTCCACGTAGACACCTGTGGGCACGTCCGACCAGCGCGCTTCCGCCAGCGCTTCGCGCAGGTCGTGCACGGTGCGGGCGCGGATCACCCGCAGCCCGAGCGAGGCCGCGTTCGCCGCGAGGTCGACCGGGAGCGGGGCGCCGGTGTACGTCCCGTCCACGGCGCGCAGTCGGTACGCCGTGCCGAAGCGCTCCGCGCCGACGGCCTCCGACAGCCCGCCGATCGACGCGTATCCGTGGTTCTGCAGGATCACCACCTTGATGGGGACGTTCTCCTGGACGGCGGTGACGATCTCCGTGGGGTTCATCAGGTACGTGCCGTCCCCGACCAGCGCCCACACGGGCCGTCCCGGGGCCGCCATCGCCACGCCGATGGCGGCGGGGATCTCGTAGCCCATGCAGGAGTAGCCGTACTCGACGTGGTACTGGTCGCTGCCGCGCGTCCGCCACAGCTTGTGCAGGTCGCCGGGGAGGGACCCGGCCGCGTTGATCAGGATGTCATCCTCGGTGACCAGTGCGTCCAGGGCGCCGAGGACCTGGGCCTGGGTCGGGCGCAGGTCCGCCTCGCCAGGCCGGCGCGGTTCGTACGCCGCGTCCACCAGGCGCTCCCAGCGTGCCTTGCCCTCACCGTACTCCCGCGCGTAGGCGTCCGGGACCCGGACGCCTGGGTGCCGGGCGGCGAGGTCCCCGGTCAGCTCGGCGAGCGCGGCGCGGGCGTCCGCGACCACCGAGAGCCCGGCCATCTTGTGGGCGTCGAAGGAGGTGACGTTGAGGTTCAGGAAGCGGACGGCGGGGTTCTGGAAGAGGGTGGACGACGCGGTGGTGAAGTCCGACCAGCGGGTGCCGACGCCGATGACGAGGTCCGCGCCGCGCGCCAGGTCGTTGGCGGCGGCGGTGCCGGTGTGGCCGATCGCGCCCACGTCGCAGGGGTGGTCGTACGGCAGGGAGCCCTTGCCCGCCTGGGTGGACGCGACGGGGATGCCGGTGGCGTCGACGAACGCCGCCAGCGCCTCCTCGGCCTCGCTGTGGTGGACGCCGCCGCCGGCGACGAGCAGCGGGCGGCGGGCGGCGGCCACCGCGTGCACGGCGGAGTCGAGGTCGCGGCGGTCGGGCCGGGGGCGGGCCACCCGCCAGACGCGGTCGGCGAAGAAGTCCTCGGGCCAGTCGTACGCCTCGGCCTGGACGTCCTGCGGCAGTGCCAGGGTGACGGCGCCGGTCTCGGCCGGGTCGGCGAGGACGCGCATGGCCTGGAGCGCTGCCGGAATGAGCGCTTCCGGGCGGGTGACGCGGTCGAAGTAGCGGGAGACGGGGCGCAGGGCGTCGTTGACGGACACGTCGCCCGCGTACGCCGTCTCCAACTGCTGGAGCACCGGGTCGGCGGGCCGGGTGGCGAAGGAGTCGCCGGGCAGCAGCAGCACGGGCAGGCGGTTGATCGTCGCCAGCGCGGCGCCCGTGACCAGGTTCGTCGCGCCCGGGCCGATGGAGGTGGTGACGGCGTGCGCGGAGAGGCGGCGGGACTGGCGGGCGTAGCCGACGGCGGCGTGCACCATGGCCTGCTCGTTGCGCCCTTGGTAGTACGGCATGGGGGCGCCGGGTCCCGTGCCGGACTCCACGAGCGCCTGGCCGATGCCGGCGACGTTGCCGTGGCCGAAGATGCCCCAGGTGGCCGCGATCAGGCGCTGGCGGCGGCCGTCGCGCTCGGTGTGCTGGTGGGCGAGGAAGGCGACGAGGGCTTGGGCGACGGTGAGCCGACGGGTGGTCATCGGGGTCCTTCCTGGGTCCGGGGCCGGTCCGTGGGGGCGGTGGTGGGGGCGGCCCGGGTCGCGGGCTCCGCCCCGTACAACGGGAGCCGCGGGTCCACCGGCTGCTGCGGCCAGGTGTCCCGGATCCAGCCGTGGTCGGGGTGGTCGCAGATCAGCCACTCCCGCTCGGGGCCGGGGCCGGCCATCACGTTCAGGTAGTACATGTCGCGGCCGGGCGCGGCGATGGACGGGCCGTGCCAACCGTCGGGGATCAGCACGACGTCACCGGTGCGGACCTCGGCCAGGACGTCCGTCCCGCCGGCGCGGGACGGCGAGACCCGGTGGTAGCCGAGTCCGTCGTCGGCGATCTCGAAGTAGTAGACCTCCTCCAACACCGACTCGACGCCGGGGCGGTGCTCGTCGTGCTTGTGCGGCGGGTACGACGACCAGTTGCCGCCGGGGGTCAGCACCTCCACCGCGATCAGCCGGTCACAGTCGAACGTGTCGGCCGCGGCGAAGTTGTTCACCTGGCGCGAGCACGTGCCGGAGCCGCGCAGCTCGACCGGTACCTCCGGCGCGGGGCCGTAGCGAGCGGGGAGTCGGCGCTCGCACTTCGCTCCTGCCAGCGCGAAGCGGCCTCCCGCACCGGAGGCGATCTGTGCCTGGGCATCACGGGGGACGTACGCGAAGTCGGAGACCCCGCTGAAGACGCTTTCCCTGCCCAGCAGTTCGAAAAACCCACCGTCGACCTCGACGGTGCACCCGCCCTGGAGCGGTAGGACGATCCACTCGCTGTCGCCGGCGGCGAAGCGGTGCACCGCCCCGGGGGCGAGCTCGACCACGCGGACGGCAGCGTGCCCCCAGCCGGCGTGCTCGGGGTCGATCCGCAGGGCGTACGGACCGTCGGCGGCACTGCCCGCCGGCACGTACGACCGCCGGATCGGTGCGTCGTCCTGCGTGCCCATCGTTCTCCCCACTCTCCCTCATCGCACTGACAACGGGCCCCTGGAGCCCGGGAGTCCGGGCCGGCCCTACAGCAGTCCTACCGCGGTGTCGACGGCCTTGGCGACGTCCCCGTCCACCGGGTAGAGCAACGAGCGTCCCACCACCAGCCCCTGCACCGTCGGCAGTTGCAGCGCGGTGCGCCACTTCTCGTACGCACCGTCCTGGTCGTCGCCGACCTCACCGCCGAGGATCACCGCAGGCAGCGTCGAGGTCTGCATCACCGCCGCCATGTCGCCCGGGTCGTCGGTGACCGGGACCTTCAGCCAGGTGTACGCGGAGGTGCCGGCGAGCCCGGACGCGATGGCTATGGAACGGGTGACGGCCTCGGCGCTCAGGTCGTTCCGCAACCGGCCGTCGATCCGGTGGCAGATGAACGGTTCGACGAAGACGGGCAGTCGGCGCTCCGCCATGTCGTCGACGGCGCGGGCGGTGGCGTGCAGGGTGTCGAGGGAGCCGGGGTCCTGGTAGTCGATGCGCAGCAGCAGCTTGCCCGCGTCGAAACCGAGGCGGGCCAGGTCCTGGGCGCGGTGCCCGGTGAAGCGGTCGTCGAGTTCGAAGGCGGCGCCGGCGAGTCCCCCGCGGTTCATGGAGCCGATGACGACCTTCTCGTCGAGCGCGCCGAGCAGGAGCAGGTCGTCGAGGATGTCGGCGGTGGCAAGGACGCCGTCGACGCCGGGGCGGGACAGGGCGAGACAGAGCCGTTCGAGCAGGTCGAGGCGGTTGGCCATGGCGAGGCGGCGGTCGCCGACGGCGAGCGCTCCGCGGGCGGGGTGGTCGGCCGCGACGATCATCAACCGGCCGCTGTCGCCGACCAGTCGGGGTCGCCTGCGGCGACGGTGCGCGGCTTCGGCGACGGCTTCGGGGTGGCGGGTGCGGATCCCGACGAGTTCGCCGATGGAGACGCGGCTCACGACAGGGCTCCGGGGGCGGTCTCGGGCACGGCCTGGGCGGCCGTGGAGACGGTACGGGGGTCGGGTGCGGCCGGTGGGGGCGTGGGGGACGGTGGGACGGGGCCGCCGGCGAGGACCTGCTCGACCTCCTGCGGGTACGGCATGGCGCTGGAACAGGCGAGGCGGGCGGCGACGATGGCCCCGGCGGCGTTCGCGTACCGCATCACCCGCTCCAGCGGCCAGCCGGCGAGCAGCCCGTGGCAGAGCGCGCCGCCGAACGCGTCGCCCGCCCCGAGGCCGTTGACCACCTCGACGGGGACGGGCGGGACCTGGGCGCGGGTGCCGTCGCGGTGGAGCGCGAGCACCCCCTCGGGGCCCTGTTTGACGACGGCGAGTTCGACGCCGGCGGCCAGCAGCGCACGGGCGGCGGCTTCGGGGGCGCGCTCCCCCGTGGCGATCTCGCACTCGTCGAGGTTGCCGACGGCCACGGTGGCGAACCGCAGTGCCTCCCGGTAGTAGGGGCGGGCCGCCTCGGGATCGCGCCAGAACATCGGCCGCCAGTCGAGGTCGAAGACGGTGGTGCCGGCGCGGTCCCGGTGGGCGAGCGCGGTCTGGGTGGCGCCGCGGCTGGGCTCGGCGCACAGCCCGGTGCCGGTCATCCAGAAGACGCGGGCCCGGGCGATCGCGTCCAGGTCCAACTCGTCGGCGCGGATGTCCAGATCGGGTGCCTTGGGCCGGCGGTAGAAGTAGAGCGGGAAGTCGTCCGGGGGGAAGATCTCGCAGAAGGTGACCGGGGTGGGGTGGTCGGCCACCGGGGTCACCCAGCGGTCGTCCACGCCGAACTCGCGCAGCGCCTGGTGCAGGTAGTCGCCGAAGGGGTCCGCTCCGGTGCGGGTGACGACGGCGGTGCGGCGGCCGAGACGGGCGGCGCCGACGGCGACGTTGCTGGCGGAGCCGCCGAGGAACTTCCCGAAGACGTCGACCTGCGCCAGCGGGACCCCGGTCCGCAGCGGATACAGGTCGACCCCGATCCGGCCCATGGTGATCACGTCGTACGGCTGGGGGTCGTACGGCTGAGGCATGCGCGTCCCTTCGGTCCTTCGGTTCGGCGCGGGGCTCCCACCAGGTCTATTGGCTTTCCCGAACCCTGTCAACATTTTGTCCTGACATTCGGACGAAGGCTTGACACCCTTCCGAAGCGGCCGGAAAGCTCGACGGCATGAAGCCCCGCGTCCCGTCCCCCGCCGATCCCCTCAGCCGGATCCGGGTCGGCTCGGCCCCCGACTCCTGGGGGGTGTGGTTCCCCGACGACCCCCGGCAGGTCCCCTGGCGACGCTTCCTGGACGAGGTCACCGACGCGGGTTACGAGTGGATCGAGCTCGGTCCGTACGGCTATCTGCCCACCGATCCCGCCGTGCTCGGCGCGGAGACCGGGCGCCGCGGGCTGAAGGTCTCCGCGGGCACGGTCTTCACCGGGCTGCACCACGGCCCCGCGGTCTGGGACCGGACCTGGGAGCACGTCTCGGCCATCGCCGCGCTCACCCGGGACCTGGGCGCCCGCCACCTCGTCGTGATCCCGGCCTTCTGGCGCGACGACAAGACGGGGAAGGTCCTGGAGGACAGCACCCTGACCGCCGCGCAGTGGCGGGACCTGATCGGCCAGACGGAACGGCTGGGCCGCGAGGTGCGCGAGCGGTACGGCCTGCGGATCGTGGTCCACCCGCACGCGGACACCCACATCGACGGCGAGGAGAACGTCGCCCGGTTCCTCGACGGCACCGACCCCGAACTGGTCTCGCTCTGTCTGGACACCGGGCACTACGCCTACTGCGGCGGCGACAGCGTCAAGCTGATCGAGACGTACGGCGAACGACTCGGCTACCTCCACCTCAAGCAGGTCGACCCCGCGGTGCTGGCTGGAGTCGTCGCGGAGGGCCTGCCCTTCGGCCCCGCGGTGGCGCGCGGCGTGATGTGCGAGCCGCCCGCCGGGGTGCCCGCCCTGGAGCCGGTCCTGGCCGCGGCCCAGGCGCTCGACGTGGACCTGTTCGCCATCGTCGAGCAGGACATGTACCCCTGCCCGCCGGACAAACCCCTACCGATCGCCCGAAGGACCCGGCAATTCCTGCGCTCTTGCGGGACCTGATGCCCAAGTGCCTTGTCTGGCAAGGTTCTCAGATGCTCATCACACATGTCCCGATTACGCGGGTCTTCCGTCACAGCTGATCAACATCACCGCCCTTCCCCTCCTCTTCGGCGGGCTCCAGGCGCCAGGCTCAGTGATCGCCAGGCGTTTCCGCCGCAGGTCCCTCTCGGTCCCCCAACCGTGACTGCGGCCACACAAGGAGGTGCCCTCAGATGTCGGACAGAAGGCTCTGGTCGTACAAGGAGATCGCCGCTCACATCCGGGTCCAACCGGACACCGTCCGCTCCTATCGCAAGCACGGACATCTGCCACCCCCCGACCTCGTCGAGGCCGGCAAGCCCTACTGGTACGCCGACACCATCCGTGCCTGGGTGGCCAACCGTCCGGGCAACAGGGGTCGCCGCTGACCGTGCGTCGTCCTGGGTCCCGCACTTCGACCAGGGGTGCGGGATCCCGCGTATCCGCCCCCGGCCGCGCCCCGCGCCCGTGGCACACCCCGGGGCCGGCAGCGCCCCGCGCGGCATATTGGATTGCCGAACGCTTCCTCCGCTTTCGACAATGCGCCCATGAACGCCACCTCCGGTTTCTCCCTCAAACCGACCCTCCACGGGGAACGGGTCACCCTGCGTCCCTTCACCGAGGCCGACGTCCCCGCGATGATCGAGATCCTGGCCGACCCCGACGTCCTCCACTTCACCGGAGCCCCCGAGGACGACGAGACGGCGGACGCCGCCCTGCGCTCCTGGTACACCACCCGCAACGACCAGACCGACCGCCTCGACCTCGCGGTCATAAACCGTGCGAACGGCGAGGTCGTCGGCGAGGTCGTCCTCCACGAGTGGGACCCGACCAACCAGAACTGCCGCTTCCGCACCCTGATCGGCCCTAAGGGCCGCGACCGCGGCCTCGGCACCGAGGCCACCCAACTGATCGTCGGCCACGGCTTCACCCACGTCGGCCTCCACCGGATCGCGCTGAGCGTCTACGACTTCAACCCCCGTGCCCGCCGCGTCTACGAGAAGGTCGGCTTCGTCGCCGAGGGGACCGAGCGCGAGGTGCTGCACCATCGAGGCAAGTGGGTGGACGCCACCGCGATGTCGATGCTGGCCAGCGAGTGGGCCTCCAGGGCCGACGCCTGACCTTCCTGGCGCCAGCGCCGTTGTCGTTGCCGTTGCCGTTGCCGTTGCCGTTGCCCGTACTCGTACCGGAACAGGGCCGGCACAGGCACTGGCGCTGGCTGCCGCTCCGTCCGCCGCTCCCCGGACCCCGGACCTGGGGAGCCCGGGGTCCGCGGGCCGGGGAGGGGCTCAGGTCCGAACTGTGCCCCGAGCAGGGTCGGCAGTGGCTTCGGCGGCCCCGGTCCCCGCCTCGACGGGCGGGGTGGTCGGTATCTCCCCTTCACTGAGCCCGAAGCGCTCGTGGAACCTCCGCAGCGGCGCCGGCGCCCACCACGTGCGCGCCCCGGTGAGCTTCATCACCGCCGGCACCAACAGCCCCCGGACCACCATCGCGTCCATCAACACCGCCACCGCGAGTCCCAGGCCCAGCATCTTGGTGCTGGTGACCCGGGAGGTGCCGATGGCGATCATCACCACGGCGAGGATCAGCGCGGCTGCGGTGATCAGCCCTCCGGTGCGCTGGAGCCCGAACCGGATGGCGTGCTCGTGGTCCTGCGTACGGTCGTACTCCTCCTTGATGCGGGAGAGCAGGAAGACGCCGTAGTCCATGGAGAGGCCGAAGGCGACGCAGAACATCAGCACGGGCAGATTCGTCTCGATGTCCCCGGTCGGCGTGAAGCCGAGCAGCCCCGACAGATTGCCGTCCTGGAAGACCCAGACCACGGCGCCGAACATGGCCGTGAGGCTGAGGCCGTTGAGCAGGACCGCCTGGAGCGGGATCAGCACGCTGCCGGTGAGCAGGAAGACCAGGAGCAGTGTCACCACGACGATGAACCCGAGGGCGAGCGGCAGCCCGCCCGCGATGGCCGCCTTGGAGTCCTCCAGGACAGCCGCACGGCCCGTCACGGAGGCCTCGAACGGGGCGGGGATGTCACGGATCTCGTGCACCAGGCTCTGGGCCCCCTCCCCCACCGCCTCGCCCTTGGGCTGGACGGTGAAGTACGCGGCGCTGCCGGAGGTGATCGGGCCGTCCACCCGCAGCACTCCGGGGAGCGCGGCGACCCGGTCCCGGTACGCGGCGTACTGCTCGGCGCTCGCGCCGCCACCGGTCGGGACTGCGGAGGCGGAGGCGTCGGCGTAGATCTCGATGCCGCCGTCCGGGCTGCCGGGGAATCCGTCCCTGATGTGCTGCTGCACCACGTGCGACTCGGCGGACGACGGCAACTGGCGATCGTCCGGCGTACCGAACTTCACGCCCAGGAAGGGCAGCCCCAGCAGGACCAGGGCGGAGACCGTGGTGAAGGCGAAGAGCGGGGCGCGGCGCATCACCAGGACGGCCAGCCGCGTCCAGCCGCCCCGAGCCACCGGGGAAGCCTCGTCCGCGGGCCGCTCGGCGCGCCCGCGCCGGCGCATGAACGCCGCGCGCAGGTCGAGCGAATTGATCCGGTGGCCCAGCAGCATCAGGGCGGCGGGGAGCAGCACGAGGGCCGCCACGGCCGCCAGGGCGACCACGGCGATGCCCGCGTAGGCGAAGGAGCGCAGGAAGTACTGCGGGAAGACGAGCATGGCGGCGAGGGAGACCGCGACCGTCAGGGCCGAGAACAGGACCGTGCGCCCGGCGGTGCGCAGGGTGGTGCCGACCGCGTCCTTCACCTCGGCCCCCGTGGCCAGCTCTTCCCGGAAGCGGCGCACGATGAACAGGGCGTAGTCGATGGCGAGGCCGAGGCCGAGCGCCGTGGTGAGGTTCTGTGCGAAGACGGAGACGTCGGCGAACTCGGTGATGCCCCGCAACACCGCGTTCGTCCCCAGGATGGCGACGATACCGACGCCCAGGGGCAGCAGCGCCGCGATCACGCTGCCGAAGACCAGGATCAACAGCAGCAGGGTGATCGGCAGGGCGATCAGCTCGGCCCGCACCAGGTCGTCCTGGATGGTCGTGGTCATCTCGTGACCCACGGCGACGGGGCCGCCGATCGAGACCTCGACCGGGCCGTGCTCGCCGCGGAAGGTGCCCCCGAGCCGCTCCATCGTCTGGGCCGCGGCCTTCTCGTCACCCAGGATCCGGGCGACGATCAGCGCCTCGTGCCCGTCCTCGGAGCGCAGCGCGGGTGACGGGCTCTGCCAGTACGACCCCACGCCCGTGACGTCGTCCTGGGCGGCCAGGCGCTCGGTGAGCTGCCGGCCTGCGGCGGCCACGGCCTCGCTGTCCACGCTCTGCCGGCCGGCGTCGACGAGAAGGAGGAGATTGGGCTGGGAGTCGGGGAACTCCCGCTCCAGCGCCTCGGTGGCGTAGGTGGACTCGGCGCCGGGGTCCTCCCATCCGCCGCTGCCCATGCGGTCCGCGACGCCGCTGCCGGCGAACACGGCGAGCACCGTGACCACGAGGGCGGCGAGCAGCGCCAAGCGCGGTCGCGCGGTGACGAGGCGGGTCCATCGACCGAGCGCGGGCTTCTCCGGCTCGGGACGCGGGCTCCGCGTCGCCGACGAGCGGTTGACTTCGGACATCGTGCGGTGTCCCCTTCACCGTGGCCCGTGCACGCGCGGAAAGGGCGTGCGCACGGGGCGATCGTCACCAAGGAACGGAAACACGAGCAATCGCTCGCATTAGCGTGAGAACCAGAATGCGAGCGAGCGCTCGCGTTTGTCAACTGCATCGGAAAGCTGGGGATATCAGTGCCAGAGCCGAGAAGGCGGGAGTCGTCGGGCCCGGAACCTGCCGCGCCCACGGGAGCCGCCGGGACGCCCACGCCCGACGCACCCGATGCACTCAGCACGTCCGCCAAGCCGCGCCGCCGACAGGCCCGGGGAGAGCGCCGCATCGCCCAGCTCCTGGAAGCCGCGGCCAAGGTCTTCTGCACCTCCGGCTACACCAGCGCCAGCACCAACGCCATCGCCCGCGAGGCGGGCGTTTCACCCGGCACCCTGTACCAGTTCTTCCCGAACAAGGAAGCCATCGCCATCGAGCTCGGCGGCCGACTGCTCGACGACTGGCACCGGTCCCACGGCGCGGCGCTCGACGCGACCAGCCTCAACCTCCCGTTCGACCAGGTGCTGGACGCCGTGCTCGACCCGCTCTTCGAGTTCAACTACGAGAACCCGGCCTTCGCGGTGCTGATCCACGGCCCGGACGCCCCCGGCCAGATCACCCAGGAGTTCGAGGCGATCCACGCGAGCCTGCTGACCCGTCTGGAAGGCATCATCAGCAGCTACCTGCCGGATGCCCCGCCCGCGCAGCTCACCCTCATCGCGAACACCACCTTCTCCATCTTCAAGGGGGGCCTCGAACTCGTCCTCACGCACGAGGGGGCGGAGCGCGAGGCGTACGCGACGGAGATCAAGCGCGTGATGTTCCGCTACCTGGAGCCGCTCTTCCCGGAGGAGCACACGGGGGCCTGCACCTCCTTTCATACCCCCTAGGGGTATAGTATGGTGAGCATCGCGAGCACGGGAGTCGCCAAGACCCCCGTATCGCCCGGTATGCCACGAATGCTGCCCACGCCCTACGAGGAGAACGACATGACCGCTCAGTCCGACATCGAGATCGTCGAGACCTCCGCCTCCAGCTGCTGCGGCGGCAGCTCCTGCGGCACGGGCGCGAAGGAGACCGCGACCGAGGGCGCGGTGACGACCGTCTACAAGGTCAACGGCATGACCTGCGGCCACTGCGAGGGCGCGATCTCCAGCGAGGTCTCCGCCATCGCCGGCGTGACCTCGGTGTCGGCCGTCGCGGCGACCGGCTTGGTCACCGTGGTCTCCGAGGCCACCCTCGACGAGGAGGCCGTGCGCGCCGCCGTGGACGAGGCGGGCTACGAGCTGGCCGGCACGGCCTGAGCCCCGCCACCGCCTCACCAGCACCACCAGCACCACCAGCACCACGCGCAGGACCGCCAGGGCCGTACGGAGGCAGCCATCGCCGCCCCCGTACGGCCCCGCCGCATCCCGAAACCGTCCCGCAGAACGCTCCGCAATGCGCTCCGCCACCCGGCCGACCGACCGGCCGTCCGACATGCCGGACACGGGGATACGTGATCCGTCTCTCACCTGGCACCCACGGCGAGGTTTCGCACCGCCGCCCGACGATCACCGAAAGCCGCCACGAGCGATCATCAACGCAAGCATCGCCGCAGCTCAGCACCATGATCAGCGATGCCGTCAGCGCGAACCCGAGGCACCCGTACACAGGGGCGACAGGGGGCCGCGGTACGCCCCCCAGCTACACCCGAGGCACAAGACCTTCACAAAGAGACCTAGATCACAGATATTGAGGGGTAACCATTGAGGCTCCTCGCGGGTCTAAATGGACGATGCCGAGAACGTCTTGGGGGACGTTCATGGGTTGTCTTGGGGGACATCCCAGGCAAGCGTTGGCCGGGGCACGTGCCCGGGGAGCTTTGAGCGGCCCTCCCGTGCGTACGTACCCCGGCAGACCGCGTGAGCAACTGCGGTTGCAGACGCCCGGCCGGATCCCGTGGGGGGAATCCGCTCCGGGGATATGGGAAGCGCCCCACTCGCCGACCCGTGGGGGGATCGGCGGTGGGGCGCTTCCGTTCGCTCAGGCGCCCCTTCGCGGGCGCTCCGACCGGCCAGCCGGTCAGCGGGCCTCCACCGGGACGAAGTCGCGCAGGACCTCGCCGGTGTAGATCTGCCGCGGACGGCCGATGCGGGAACCCGGCTCCTTGATCATCTCGTGCCACTGGGCGATCCAGCCGGGCAGCCGGCCGAGCGCGAAGAGCACGGTGAACATCTCGGTCGGGAAGCCCATGGCCCGGTAGATCAGGCCGGTGTAGAAGTCGACGTTCGGGTAGAGCTTGCGCTCCACGAAGTAGTCGTCGGCGAGCGCGTGCTCCTCCAGCTTGAGGGCGATGTCCAGCAGCTCGTCGGACTTGCCGAGGGCCGACAGGACGTCGTGCGCCGCCGCCTTGATGATCTTCGCCCGGGGGTCGAAGTTCTTGTAGACGCGGTGCCCGAAGCCCATGAGCTTCACGCCGTCTTCCTTGTTCTTCACCTTGCGGATGAAGGAGTCGACGTCGCCGCCGGACTGCTGGATGCCCTCCAGCATCTCCAGCACCGACTGGTTGGCGCCGCCGTGCAACGGGCCCCAGAGCGCGGAGATGCCCGCGGAGATGGAGGCGAACATGTTCGCCTGCGAGGAGCCGACCAGGCGGACCGTGGACGTGGAGCAGTTCTGCTCGTGGTCCGCGTGCAGGATCAGCAGCTTGTCGAGCGCGGCGACGACGACCGGGTCGAGGTCGTACTCCTGCGCGGGGACCGAGAAGGTCATGCGCAGGAAGTTCTCGACGTAGCCGAGGTCGTTCCGCGGGTAGACGAAGGGGTGGCCGATCGACTTCTTGTACGCGTACGCCGCGATCGTGGGCAGCTTGGCGAGCAGCCGGATCGTGGAGAGGTCGCGCTGCTTCTCGTCGAAGGGGTTGTGGCTGTCCTGGTAGAACGTGGACAGGGCGCTGACCACGGAGGACAGCATCGCCATCGGGTGGGCGTCGCGCGGGAAGCCGTCGAAGAACCGTTTGACGTCCTCGTGCAGCAGGGTGTGCTGGGTAACCTCGTTCTTGAACGCGGCCAGCTCGTCGACGGTCGGGAGTTCCCCGTTGATGAGCAGGTAGGCCACCTCAAGGAAGGTGGAGCGCTCGGCCAGCTGCTCGATGGGGTAGCCGCGGTAGCGCAGGATGCCCTGCTCGCCGTCGAGGTAGGTGATCGCGGACTTGTAGGCGGCCGTGTTGCCGTAGCCGCTGTCCAGGGTCACCAGACCCGTCTGAGCTCGGAGCTTCCCGATGTCGAAGCCCTTGTCACCGACGGTGCTCTCGACCACCGGGTAGGTGTACTCACCGTCCGCGTACCGCAGTACTACAGAGTTGTCGCTCACGTCATCCCTCACCGACGTAGTGCCTCTTCTTCGAGGTGCCCTGACTGTCTCTACCATCCCCCATTTGGCGCATGAGAGTGCACTCGGGGTCGACCATTGGGCCCGTTGGCGGCACTCAGTGCCGCCAACCTGCTCATCCTGCCCCGTTCGCCCGGATTCCGGAAGTCGGGGTGTCATTTCCCACCCCACCCGGGCGAGCGGTCCCCCGGGCGGGCGAGCCGGGGCCCGGGTCAGCCTCCGGCGAGCCGGTGGTCCAGCGCGGTGAAGCGCCTGCCTGCGGAAACCGTGCGCACGGCCTGCCCGATGGCACGGCGTGACCCGACGAGCACCACCAACTTCTTCGCCCGGGTCACCGCGGTGTACAGGAGGTTGCGCTGGAGCATCATCCACGCACCCGTGGTGACCGGGATCACCACGGCGGGGTATTCACTCCCCTGTGAACGGTGGATGGTCACCGCGTACGCATGGGCCAATTCGTCCAGTTCGTCGAAGTCGTAGGGCACTTCCTCGTCTTCGTCGGTGCGCACCGTCAGACGCTGTTCCTCCAGATGGAGGGAGGTGACCACGCCGACGGTGCCGTTGAAGACGCCGTTCTCGCCCTTCTCGTAGTTGTTGCGGATCTGGGTGACCTTGTCGCCGACGCGGAAGACCCGGCCGCCGAAGCGCTTCTCGGCCAGGTCCGGGCGGGCGGGGGTGACGGCCTGCTGGAGCAGCCCGTTGAGCACGCCGGCACCGGCGGGGCCCCGGTGCATCGGGGCCAGTACCTGCACATCCCGCCGCGGATCAAGGCCAAATTTGGCCGGAATTCTGCGTGCAGCTACATCGACGGTGACCTTGCCCGCCTCTTCCGTGTCCTCGACGACGAAGTGGAAGAAATCCGGCAGGCCCGTGGTGATGGGCGGTACGCCGGAATTGATCCGGTGGGCGTTGGTGACGACGCCGGACTGCTGTGCCTGGCGGAAGATCTGGGTCAGCCGGACGTTCGGCACGGGGCCGCCGTCGGCGAGCAGGTCGCGCAGCACTTCGCCGGCGCCGACGCTGGGGAGCTGGTCCACGTCGCCCACCAGCAGCAGGTGCGCTCCGGGGGCGACGGCCTTGACCAGCTTGTTGGCGAGGAGCAGGTCGAGCATGGACGCCTCGTCCACCACGACCAGGTCCGCGTCCAGCGGTCGGTCCCGGTCGTACGCCGCGTCACCGCCGGGCTTCAGCTCCAGGAGGCGATGCACCGTGGACGCTTCGGCGCCGGTGAGCTCGGAGAGCCGCTTGGCCGCCCGGCCGGTGGGCGCGGCCAGCACGACCTTGGCCTTCTTGGCCCGTGCCAGCTCCACCACCGATCGGACGGTGAACGACTTGCCGCACCCCGGGCCGCCCGTCAGCACCGCCACCCGGCTGGTGAGCGCGAGGCGCACGGCGGCCTCCTGCTCGGGCGCCAGCTTCGCGCCCGTCCGGTCCGCGAGCCAGGCCAGCGCCTTGTCCCAAGCGACGTCCTGGAAGGCCGGCATCCGGTCGTCGGAGGCCCGCAGCAGCCGCTGCACCTGGGCCGCCAGCGACAGCTCGGCACGGTGGAAGGGGACCAGGTACACCGCGGTGACCGACTCGCCGCCCTCGGGGGACGGCACCTGCTCGCGCACGACCCCCTCCTCTTCCGCCGCCAGCTCGGCGAGGCAGTCGATCACGAGGCCGGTGTCGACCTGGAGCAGCTTCACGGCATCGGCGATCAGCTGCTCCTCGGGCAGGAAGCAGTGGCCCCGGTCGGTGGATTGCGACAGCGCGTACTGGAGGCCGGCCTTGACGCGCTCCGGGCTGTCGTGCGGTATGCCCACGGCCTGGGCGATCTTGTCCGCGGTGAGGAACCCGATGCCCCAGACGTCCGCCGCGAGGCGGTACGGCTGGTTCTTCACCACCGAGATCGAGGCGTCCTCGTACTTCTTGTAGATGCGGACCGCGATGGAGGTGGAGACGCCGACGCCCTGGAGGAAGACCATGACCTCCTTGATGGCCTTCTGCTCCTCCCAAGCCGCGCCGATGAGCTTGGTGCGCTTGGGGCCAAGGCCGGGGACCTCGATGAGACGGGCGGGCTCGTCCTCGATGACGTCGAGGGTGTCGATGCCGAAGTGATCGACGATCCGCTCGGCGATGCGCGGGCCGATGCCCTTGATCAGGCCCGAGCCGAGATAGCGGCGGATGCCCTGGACCGTGGCGGGCAGCACCGTCGAGTAGTTCTCCACGGTGAACTGCTTGCCGTACTGCGGGTGGGAGCCCCAGCGGCCTTCCATCCGCAGCGACTCGCCCGGCTGCGCGCCGAGCAACGAGCCGACCACCGTGAGCAGATCGCCGGAGCCACGGCCGGTGTCGACGCGGGCGACCGTGTATCCGTTCTCCTCATTGGCGTAGGTGATCCGCTCAAGGACCCCTTCGACCACCGAAAGATTGGACATGCCACGACGCTACCGCCACGGTCCGACACTCCGAGCGGCCTGTGGACAACCCCGTCACCCCCCGCCTGTGGATAACTCGGGGGTGGTCCGGCTCTCGTGCCTATCGTGATGGACACGGGCTCGAAACCATCGCAGCCCGGGTCGAGACGGGTCGTGATCACGGGCGTGGTCACAGGGCGTGCTCCACGAAGCGGCGGGCGGTCTCGATCAGGACGTCCACGCCGTCTCGCGCCCACAGTTCGTCGTTGAACAGCTCGACCTCGATCGGCCCTCGGTAGCCGGCGGCATCCACCCTCCGCCGCCACTGCCGCAGGTCGATGCAGCCGTCGCCGAGCTGGCCCCGGCCGGTGAGGACACCCTCGGGCAAGGGCGTCGTCCAGTCGGCCAGTTGGAAGGCGTGGATGCGGTCGGCGGCCCCCGCCCGCCCGACCGCGGCGGCTGCCGTGTCGTCCCACCAGACGTGGTAGGTGTCCACGACCACGCCGACCTGGGGGGACGGGAAGCGCTCGGCGATGTCGAGCGCCTGCGTGAGCGTGGAGATCGCGCAGCGGTCGGCCGCGTACATGGGATGGAGAGGTTCCAGAGCGAGACGCACACCGCGCTCGCAGGCGTAGGAGGTGAGTTCATGCAGGGCATCGGCGATCCGTTCCCTGGCGCCCGTGAGGTCCTTGCTGCCCGTCGGCAGCCCTCCGGAGACCAGGACCAGGGTGTCCGTGCCGAGTGTCGCGGCCTCGTCGATGGCCGCCCGGTTGTCGTCCAGGGCCCGGGCGCGCTCGGCCGGGTCGGCGACGGTGAAGAAGCCGCCGCGGCACAAGCTGGTGACGGCGAGACCGGCGTCGTCGAGGAGTTTCGCCGCGGCAGCCAGACCGTGCGCGTGCACCGGGGCCCGCCACAGGCCGACGCCGGGGATGCCGAGGCGGGCGCAGCCGTCGAGGAGTTCGGGGAGGGACAGTTGCTTCACGGTCATCTGGTTGATGCTGAAGCGGCTCAGGTCGGCCGGGGCCTCCCCCCTACCGCGGGGCGGGGTGTCGGTCATGGGTCAGGCTCCGTATGCGGTGTCGACTCCGTACACGTCGAGGAGGGCCGCCATCCGGGCTTCGGCCAGTTCCGGGTCGGGGAAGAGGCCGAGTCCGTCGGCGAGTTCGTAGGCCCGCGCGAGGTGCGGCAGCGAGCGGGCGGACTGGAGTCCGCCGAGCATCGAGAAGTGGCTCTGGTGGCCGGCGAGCCAGGCCAGCAGGACGATCCCGGTCTTGTAGTGGCGGGTGGGCGGTTCGAAGAGGTGGCGGGCGAGGACGACGGTGGGGTCGAGCAGCGCGCGGAAGGCATCGGTCCCGGCGGCGTCCAGGGCCCGTACGGCTTCCGCGGCCAGCGGCCCGAGCGGGTCGAAGATGCCGAGCAGGGCGTCGCTGTGGCCGTGTTCGTCACCGGCGATCAGCTCGGGATAGTGGAAGTCGTCGCCCGTGTAGCAGCGCACGCCGGGTGGCAGCCGTCGGCGGAGCGCCACTTCCCGGCCGGCGTCGAGGAGGGAGATCTTCACGCCGTCGACCTTGTCCGGGTGGTCGTGGATGACGCCGAGGAAGGTGTCGGTGGCCGCGTCCAGGTCGTCGCTGCCCCAGTAGCCGTCGAGCGCGGGATCGAACATCGGCCCGAGCCAGTGCAGGACCACCGGGCGGGCGGCCTGGCGCAGCAGGTGCCCGTAGAGGTCCCGGTAGTCGTCCGGGGTGCCGGCGGTGGCGGCGAGGGCGCGGGAGGCCATCAGGACCGCCCGGGCGCCGGTCCCCTCGACGAGGGCCAGTTGCTCCTCGTAGGCGTGGCGGATCGCGGGGAGCGGGACCGGGGCCGCGGCCGGACCGGTGAGCTGGTCCGTACCGACTCCGCAGACGACGGTTCCGCCGACGGACCGGGCCTCTGCGGTGGAGCGGCGGATCAGTTCGGCGGCGGTCGGCCAGTCCAGGCCCGCGCCCCGTTGGGCGGTGTCCATGGCTTCGGCGACGCCCAGCCCGTACGACCACAGATGACGGCGGAAGGCGAGGGTGGCGTCCCAGTCCACCGCGTGGCGGGACGGTCCGGCGGGGCCACCGGCGGGCGGGCCGGTCCCGGTCCCGAGGTGAGAGGTGGCGTACGGGTCGGCGACGACGTGGGCCGCGGCGAAGACGGTGCGGGAGGTGGGGGCGGGGGGCCGGGGTGCGAGTCGCAGGGGTTCGGCCCGTGGTGCATAGGGGCGCAACGTGCCGTCCGGGCGTGGCAGTCGGAGGGTCACAGCGCGAGCTCCGGGACCTGGACGCGCCGGCCCTCCGTGGAGGAGAGCAGTCCCAGCTCCGCCAGTTGTACGCCGCGCGCGCCGGCCAGCAGGTCCCAGTGGTACGGGGTGCCGCGGACGACGTGGCGCAGGAAGAGTTCCCACTGTGCCTTGAAACCGTTCTCGTACTCCTGGTTGTCCGGGATCTCCTGCCACTGGTCGCGGAAGGACCCGTCGGCGGGGAGGTCGGGGTTCCAGACCGGTTTGGGGGTGGCCGAGCGGTGTTGGGCGCGGCAGCGGCGAAGACCCGCGACGGCGGAGCCGTGCGTGCCGTCCACTTGGAACTCCACCAGTTCGTCCCGCATCACCCGCACCGCCCAGGACGAGTTGATCTGGGCGACGGCGCCGCCTGCGAGTTGGAAGACCGCGTACACGGCGTCGTCGGCGGTCGCCGGGTAGGGCTTGCCGCGCTCGTCCCAGCGCTGCGGCACATGGGTCGTGGCGTGTGCGTAGACACTGGTGGCCCGGCCGAAGAGGTGGTCCAGGACGTAGGCCCAGTGGGGGAACATGTCGAGGGTGATCCCGCCGCCGTCCTCACTGCGGTAGTTCCACGACGGGCGTTGGGCCTCCTGCCAGTCGCCTTCGAACACCCAGTAGCCGAACTCCCCGCGTACGGAGAGGACGTCACCGAAGAAGCCGCCGTCGACCAGGCGCTTCAGCTTCAGCAGCCCCGGCAGGAAGATCTTGTCCTGGACCACTCCGTGGCGGATGCCGGCGGCGTCCGCGAGCCGGGCCAGTTCCAGGGCGCTGGCGAGGTCGGGGGCGGTCGGCTTCTCCGTGTAGACGTGCTTGCCCGCGGCGATCGCGCGGCGCAGTGCGGGGACGCGGGCCGAGGTTGCCTGGGCGTCGAAGTAGACCTCGATGCCGTCGTCGGCGAGCACGGCGTCGAGGTCGGTGGTCCAGTGCGGGATGCCGTGCCGTTCGGCGATGGCGCGCAGCGCGGGGGCGCGCCGGCCGACGAGGACGGGCTCGGGCCGCAGGACCTCGCCGTCCCCCAGGTCGAGGCCGCCCTGGTCGCGCAGGGCGAGCAGCGAGCGTACGAGGTGCTGCCGGTAGCCCATCCGCCCCGTGACGCCGTTCACGGCGATCCGCACGGTCCGTTGTGTCACGAGACTGCCTCCGAGCTGACGGGCGGCGTAGTCGAAACAGCGATAGCAAGCGCTTTCTAAAGAGGTATGACGCTAGCCTGCGGACAGCGGCCGGGCAAGGGCCGTGGCCGATCTCCCAGGAGGAAAGCGATGACGGTCACCCTGGCGGATGTCGCCGCGCGCGCCCGGGTGTCCCCGGCCACCGTTTCCCGGGTGCTCAACGGCAACTACCCGGTCGCGGCGGCGACGCGGGCGCGGGTGTTGCAGGCCGTGGAGGAGCTGGACTACGTCTTGAACGGGCCGGCGAGTTCGCTCGCCGCCGCGACCTCCGACCTGGTCGGGATCCTGGTCAACGACATCGCCGACCCCTTCTTCGGGATCATGGCCGGCGCGGCGCAGACCGAGATAGGCGGGCAGGAGGGCTCGGGTCGCGCGGGCGGCGAGAAGCTGGTCGTCGTCTGCAACACCGGAGGGTCCCCTGAGCGGGAGTTGACGTATCTGACGCTGCTTCAGCGACAGCGGGCGGCGGGGGTGGTCCTCACCGGGGGCGCGCTGGAGGATCCGGGACACATCGCGGCGATGTCGGCGAAGTTGGGTCGGTTGGCGGAGGCGGGGACGAAGGTGGTGCTGTGCGGGCGGCCACCGATGCGGGTGGGAGGGGTGGGGGCTCCGGCGGGGCCGGCCGGGCTGCCGGCGGCTTCCGGGAGCGATGCAGCACTCGCCGCGCTCGCCTTCGACAACCGCGGTGGGGCGCGGCGGCTCACCGAGCACCTGCTGTCGCTCGGGCACCGGCGGATCGGGTACGTGGCCGGGCCGACCGAGCGCACGACGACGCGGCATCGACTGGAGGGGCACCGGGCGGCGTTGGCGGCGGCGCGGGAGGTGGGGGTGACGGGTGTGGGTGATGTGGCGGAGCAGGAGCGGTTGACGGTCCACGGGCCGTACTCCAGGAGTTCCGGATACGACGCGACGTTGGAGTTGCTGCGGCGGGCGCCGGACCTCACGGCGGTGGTGGCCGCGAACGACACGGTCGCGTTGGGGGCGTGTGCGGCGGTGCGGGACCGGGGGTTGCGGATCCCGGCGGACGTGTCGGTGGCGGGCTTCGACGACCTGCCGTTCTCGATCGATGCCGTACCGGCGCTGACGACCGTACGGTTGCCGCTGTTCGAGGCGGGGGCGCGGGCGGGGCGGTTGGCGATGGGGCGGGAGGAGCCACCACCGGGGGGCATTGCGACGATCGAGGCGGAGCTGATGGCGCGGGCGTCTACGGCGCCGCCGGGGCGGGGGTAGGGGGTGGGGCTTGCCCGGCCCCGGCCTGGTTGCGGGCCCGGGCTGCCCCCGGCCGGACTTGGCTTTGGCCTTGGCAGGCCAGGGGGTGGGGGTGACTGGCTGTTGTGGGGTGGTGAGGGCTGGGCGTGTGATGTCTCGTGCTCCTCAGGGACCGCGCCTGCGTCGTGCTTGGAGCGCGGAGTGGCGACCGCGGGGCGCTGGTGGGCTGATCGCGTAGTTCCCCGCGCCCCCCAAAGAGCCGCACCCACGCCGTACCCGGAACGGTGACCGCGGGATCGCGGAGGAGCCAGGGGCCCTCAGAAGCCGCGCGCGGGAAAGCTGCCCCGCAATGTGCCCTTGAGTGCCTTCCGCTGGGGAGGGGTCATGGTGTGCCGTAGGGCGGGTTCCTCTGTTTTCCGTGCGAAAGGCGGCACCGTACGTGGCACACGAGCATCGCGCGTCAGGCGGGTCCGCCAAGCAGCAGGGCAACAAGGGCGCGGGGCGGGCGCCGGTGGTTCGGCATGACTCCTTGAGCATCCAACGGGCCGCGGGGAACGCCGCCATGGTGCGCATGCTCCAGCTCGCCGGGTACCCGTACGTCCAGCGCCAGCACGAGCATCACGCGGGGTGCGGGCACCAGGGCGCGACGTCGGAGGCCGCGCCGGTGCAGCGTTCCGCCGTGCACGACGTCCTGCGCAGTTCTGGGCGGCCCCTCGACGACGACACCCGCACCGAGATGGAGTCCCGACTCGGTGCGGACTTCTCCGACGTACGGGTGCACAGCGACTCGGCGGCGCGGGCTTCGGCGGCGGAGGTCGGCGCGCGGGCGTACACCTCCGGCAGCCACGTGGTCATCGGCGACGGCGGGGGCGACAAGCACACCCTCGCGCACGAGCTGACCCACGTCATCCAGCAGCGCTCGGGGCCCGTCGCCGGCACCGACAACGGTGCCGGGCTGAGCGTGTCCGACCCGTCCGACCGCTTCGAGCGCGCGGCCGAGGAGAACGCCCGGCGCGCCATGTCGGGCCCGGCGCCCGCACACACCCAAGCCGACGCCGACGTCGTGTCCGCGTCGGTCCCCGGTGCGCCGTCGGTGCAGCGCATGACGGAGGAGGAGTACCGCAATCTGCACGACCACCCTCAGGGCCCCGCAGTACGCTTCCGCGGACCGCGCGAATCGAAGGCGAAGGACAGGGCGCCGTACCAGCTCGCCAACAAGAACGAGTGGAAGAAGCTGTCAGCAGAGCAGCAGAAGGCGCCCAAGCAGCGCATTGACGTCCATGACGATCCCCAGACGCTGAGAGAAGTCGACGAGCCACTCCTCGACGCCCTCGCAGCAGCAGGAAAAGAGGAGGCGCGGGCCGACAATCCGGAGCTGGTCAGCAAGGGGATCGTGGAGTGGATGGGGCGACACGACCCGAAGACGGCTGGCTACTGGCGCGGCCAGGACGAGCGCGACGCGAAGCTGACCCGACAGACCGCCGATCGAGTCGCCCGGTACGGAGCGGGCCCCCAGCCCGGCTCGCGACGGCCGAACCGAGCGCAGGTCGACGCCACCATCCAGGGCAAGGACGCCGTGACCGGGATCCGCGACCTCCTCCAGGGGCATGACGGCGTGGCGATCGGCGGCAGCCACTCCAAGGCTCCCGTGTGGGGGTTCGTCATCGACAACGCCGCCGTGCTCAAGGCGGAGGGCGTCACGACGATCTATCTGGAGAGCCTTCGGGACGACTCCTACCAGGATCTGGTGGACAAGTACTTGTCGGGTTCCAGCAATCAAATGCCCAAGAAGCTCGAAGAGTTCGTGAAGTTCAACGACGCCGGCAACACCCTGGGCAACCGCGGCATGAAGGCCCTCCTCGTCGCCGCGAAGGAGAACGGGCTGAGGGTGAAGGGCATCGGAGGGCGGCCGGCACGCCGGCTCAACGCCGCTGACCTCTACCTACGGGCCGCCAAGATGAACACCTACGCCGAGCAGGTGGTGGAACGGGATCGGCGTCAGCAGGGGCAAGGCGCCGGCAAGTACCTCATGGAGCTGGGCGCGGCGCACGCGACGCTCCACGCGCCGCCGAGTGCCCCGATCACCTCGCACGGCGCCCACTTCACGCAACCGTTCCCCGGCATGTCGGACCTGCTGGGCATCCCGCCCGTGGGGCTGCCGGACAACGCAGGCAACGGCTTCCGTCAACTGTAGGGACGCCCCGGGACCCCGCCAGCCGCGGCCACCCCGCTGGGTCAGTGGACGTCAGTGGACGACGGAGACGATCCGGCAGACCGCTTCGGCCAGTTCGCGGTCGCCTTCGAGGGTGACGTCGGGGTAGGCCATTGCCGCCGCGGGGTGGATGCCGCGGGTGCACAGGCGCCACGCCGTCTCCGGGAGCATGGCGACGCGCGCGGCCGGCCGGCCGGTCGCCGGCTCCGCCAGGGTCCAGCGGTCACCGGTCGCGGTCGCGGTCCAGGTCGCGGACACCGCGCCTCCGGCCACGGCGAGTTGCACCTGGGTGCCGGTGGTGGCGGACACCGTGCGCAGGGTGTGGGGCAGGGCGCGCGCGAAGGTGTCCAGCACCAGGGCGAGCGGGCCCGGGGCCGGGTCGGCGGCCCGGCCGACGGCGTGGCGGATCTGCTGGCGGTGCGTCCAGAACTCGGTGAACTCCCGGGCGCAGTCCAGCCACATCGGCGCCGGGTCGACCCCGGCCCAGGACACGCCCAGCGCCGGTGCATCGAGGTCCGCCCCGGCGAAGAGTTCGGTCACCTGACCGCCGACCAGTTCCAGGGTGTCGACGAGCGCTGCGGGGCTGACCCGGGCGTACGCATCGACCCACTCCTGGTTGATGCGGTGGATGAACGTCTCCAGGCTCTCGCCCGGGGCGAAGCCGGGGCCGCCTTGGTGTCCGTCGCGGTCGCGGGCCAGCCGGCCGTAGCAGTCGCCGAGGAGGTGCGCGGCCAGGTCGCGCACGGTCCAGCCGGGGACGGCTTCCGCGCCCCAGTCCGCGGGTGCGAGGTCGCGCAGGGTGGTGATCAGCGCGCGGTGCTCCGGGGCGAAGAAGGGGCGGGCGTCGATCGGTGAACCGAGCCAGGACGTGTCCGTGAGCGGCGAAGGCATGCGCTCCAGCCTGTCAGCCGCGGGCGCGACCGGCGACCGGATTTCGCTCGCACGCCCCGGGCACGCCTGCACCCGCACGCGTTGCCGGCCCGCACCCCCGCGCGTACCTTTGACTGAGTCAAAGGTGGCCGAACACGCGGGGTGGCACGGTGATCCAGGAGATGCGGGCGTTCAACCGCTTCTACACGAATCTGATCGGTGCGCTGGACTACAGCAAGCACCTGTACACGCCGTACACGCTCACCGAGTCCCGGGTCCTCTACGAGTTGGCGCACAGCTCCCGTACGGACGCCGCCGACCTACGGGCCGAGCTGTCGTTGGACGCCGGGTACCTGAGCCGGCTGCTGGGGAAGTTCGAGCGCGCCGGGCTCGTCGCCCGCGCGCCCTCCCGGCAGGATCCGCGGCGGCAGCGGATCACCCTGACCCCGAAGGGGCACCGGGCCGCCGGGCTGCTGGACGAGCGGTCGCGGGAGGCGGTCGGCGCGCTGGTCGCACAGGTGCCGGTCGGGGAGCGGGACGAGTTGGTCGCGGCGTTGCGGACGGTGCGCAGGGCCCTGGGGCACACCCGGCCCGCCGCGCACGACGGGCCGCTGCTGCGGGAGCCCCGGCCCGGCGAGTGGGGCTGGGTGGTGGCCCGGCACGGCGCGCTGTACGCGGCCGAGTACGGCTGGGACGCGGACTTCGAGGCGCTCGTCGCCCGGATCGTCGCCGATCACGCGCAGGACCGGGACCCCCATCTGGAGCGGATGTGGATCGCGGAGCTGGCGGGGCGCCCGGTCGGCACGGTGATGTGCGTACGGGACGGGGCGCCCGGCACCGCGCGGCTGCGGCTGCTGCTGGTGGAGCCGGAGGCGCGCGGGCACGGGCTCGGGGAGCTGCTGGTGCGGGCCGTGGTGGACTTCGCACGGGAGGCGGGGTACCGGGAGCTGGTGCTGTGGACCAACGACGTGCTCACCGGGGCCCGTCGGATCTATCAGAAGCTCGGCTTCACGCTCGTCACCGAGCAGCCGCACCGCTCCTTCGGCGTGGACCTGGTCGGCCAGGACTGGCGGCTGCCGCTGCACCCCGAAGCCGACGGCCCCCCGCATGCCCGACAGGAAGCACAGGAGGACTCGCGATGACGGACACCGCCCGCCCCGGACCTCGGTTCGCCTTCTCCACCCTCGGAGTGCCGGGCCTGCCCCTGCGCGACGTCGCAGCGCTCGCGGTCGACACCGGTTACCAAGGCGTGGAGCTGCGCGCCCACCCCGAGGAGCCGGCGCACGTGGCGCTGGGCGCCCGGGAGCGCGCCGCCGCGGCGCGGGAGTTCCGGGACGCGGGCGTCGCGGTGCTCTCCGTCTGCGGCTACGCCAAGGTCGCGGCGCCCGGCCCCGACGCACCCGTACGGGAGGAGGTCGTACGCCTGCTGGAGCTGGCCCGGGACCTGGGTGCGCCGTACGTACGGGTGTTCCCCGGAGCCACCCCCGAGGCCTCCGTAACCGCCTCCGAAACCGGCACGGACACCGGCCCGGACACCGAGGCCGGACCCGACACCGCCGACGCCACCGCGACCCGCCGGCTCCGCGCGCTCGCGCCGACCGCCGCCGCGCTCGGCGTGCGGATCCTGCTGGAGACGCACGACTCGCACCGTACGGGCGCGGCCGTCGCCCGGATCGTGGGCGCGGTCGGCCGTCCGCAGGTGGGGGCGATCTGGGACGTGGTGCACCCCTGGCTGGAGCACGAGCCGCCGGCCGCCGCGTACGCCGCACTCGCACCCCACCTCGGATACGTGCAGGTCAAGGACGTGGCATCGCGCGAGGACCTGGCCCCGCTGCCGCTCGGCGCCGGGGTGCTCCCGCTCGCGCGGTGCCTGGCCCAGCTCACCCGGCCGACGTGGCTGAGCTGGGAGTACGAGAAGCGCTGGCATCCTGCGGCGGCTGAACTGCCGGCGCTGCTGGCGCCGGCGCGGGAGCACCTGGGCCGCCTGCTCGCGACAGCGAGGTGAGGGCGATGCCGCCGACGAGCAGCACGGCGGCGGCCCAGCCGAGCGCGGTGACGTCCTCGCCGAGCAGCAGCGCCGCTGACGACATGCCGAAGACGGGGACGAGCAAGGAGAAGGGGGCGACGGACGACGCCGGGTAGCGGCGCAGCAGATGGCCCCAGGCCCCGAAGCCGAAGACGGTGGCGCCCCAGGCGACGTACACCAGGGTGCCGAGGCCGCTCCAGTCCAGGCCGCGCACGGCGTCCAGACCGGTCTGCGGACCCTCGAAGAGGAGGGAGAGGCCCAGCAGCGGCAGCACCGGGACGGTGGAGACCCACACCATGAAGTTCAGGGCGTCGGGCGGGGCCGCCCTGCGGGTCAGCACGTTGGACACGCCCCAGCAGGCCGCGGCGGCGATGACCAGGGCGAAGGCGAGCACCGGCCCGGAGGCGCCCTCGTTGACCGCGGCCAGCCCGATGCCGCACAGCGCGACGGCCATGCCGACGACGCGATGGCGGCCCGGGCGCTCGCCGAGGACGGCGGCGGCGACCAGTGCGGTGAAGACGGCCTGGATCTGGAGGACGAGGGACGACAGACCGGCCGGCATGCCCTGGTCCATGCCAATGAACAGCAGCCCGAACTTCGCGACGCCGAGCGCCAGGCCCACCCCGACGATCCACTTCCAGGCGACCTTGGGGCGGCCCACCAGGAACACCGCGGGCAGCGCGGCGACCAGGAAGCGCAGGGCGGAGAAGAGCAGCGGCGGGAAGTGGTCCAGGCCGACCTCGATGACGACGAAGTTCACGCCCCACACCGCGGCGACGAGGACGGCGAGGGCTGTGTGGGCGGGGCGCATGAGGTGAGGATGACCCGACCCCACCATGAAGCACCAGCACTGATTGCTTCACGGTGGGATTCAGCTTTGCTAATGATTCCCTTTACGATGCGGAGAGCGGGCCGGACAGTGCACGTCCCCGCCCGGGAGCACCCCCACCCAGCAAGGAGCCCCCATGCTCGACCTCGGACGACTGCGCGCCCTGCACGCGGTCGCGGTGCACGGCTCCGTCGCCGCGGCGGCCAGTGCGCTCGGGTACACCCCCTCCGCCGTCTCCCAGCAGATCACCAAGCTGGAGCGGGAGACCCGTACGACCCTGCTCGAACGGCGCGGCCGGGGCGTCGCGCTCACCGACGAGGCCCGGCACCTCGCCGCCACCGCGCAGGAGTTGCTGGCGATCGTGGAGCGGGCCGAGACGGTACTGGAGGAGCGGAAGGGGCTGCCGACCGGGCGGCTGACGATCGCGGCGTTCCCCTCGGCGGCGCGCGGGCTGCTGCCCGGCGCGCTGGCGGAGTTGGAGCGCGCCCACCCCGGCCTGGACGCCCGGCTCACCGAGGTCGATCCGCATCTGTCGGTCGACCTGGTGGCCCGCGGCCTGACCGACGTCGCGGTGGCGCACGACTGGGACATCGCGCCGCTGCCCGCGCCGGAGGGCGTGGACCAGGCGGTGATCGGGGACGACCTGTGCGACCTGCTCGTGCCGGAGGGCCATCGGCTCGCCGGGCGGGCGTCGGTGCGGCGGGAGGAGCTGCCGGGCGAGCGGTGGATCTGCCAGCCGCCGGGCACGGTCTGCCACGACTGGCTGGTTCGTACGCTGCGGGCGACGGGCCATCAACCGGACCTGGCGCACCAGGCGGAGGAGAACCACACCCAGGTCGCCCTGGTGGCGGCGGGCCTCGGCATCGCGATGATGCCCCGGATGGGGCGCGGACCGCTGCCCCCGGGGGTGGTGGCGGTGGCGCTGGACCCGATGCCGCGGCGGAGGCTGTACGCGCTGTGGCGCACGGGCGCGGCCCGCCGGCCGGCGATCACGGCGACGGTGACGGCCCTTCAGGAACGGTTCCGCACGCACTGTGCGACGACCTCCGAACATCCGCAGGAGCAGGCCCTTTAGGTACCTTCGGACACCCCGCCGAGGGCCTTCGACCGACCTCCGGCCGACTTCCGACCCTCCTCCGGCCGACCTTTGACCGACCGTCAACAGGACTGCTCCAAAGGTCCGAACCATTGATCAATAGGTCCACACCACCTCATCCACACAACATCCACAACTTTCACAATCTTCACCAGCAAGCCCGCCACCACCCCGGTGACCATTGATTTTTTACTCGCGGGTCTTATTGCCCTCCCATCACATTGGCAGTTAGTTTCAGCTCCGTTCGATCGTTTCTGGACGTTTCCTTCAACTCCTTTGCCAGTTCGGCCGGAAGGAGCACCCCCATGCACGACCAGAACCAGCCCTCGCGCCAGGTGTCCAGGCGTACCCTGCTCGCCGCGACCGCCGTCGCCACGGCCGCCGTGACCGCCGGCGCCGCACCGGCGGTCGCTGCGGGCCCGTACCACAGACCAGACCGCGACGCCCGACTCAAGAAGCTCATCGCGAAGATGAGCCTGGAGCAGAAGGTCGGCCAGCTCTTCGTGCACTGGGTGTCGGGCAACGACGCCCACAACCCCGCGCCCAGGGACGCCGAGGAGAACCTCAAGCGCACGGGCGTGCGCACGCCCGCCGAGATCGTGAAGAAGTTCCACCTCGGCGGCGTCATCTACTTCGGCTGGTCCAACAACGTCAGCAACCCCCGCCAGCTCGGCGGCATGACGAACGACCTCCAGACCGCGACGCTCAGCCAGTCCGGTTCCGTACCGCTGCTGCTCTCCATCGACCAGGAGCACGGCGGCATCGTCACCCGGGTCGGCCTGCCGGCGACCCAGCTCCCGGGCGCGATGGCGCTGGGCGCGGGCGGCTCCCGCAGCGACACCCGCACCGCCGCGTACATCGCCGGCACCGAGTTGGCCGCGATGGGCATCTACCAGAACTACGCCCCGGTCGCCGACGTCAACGTCAACCCGGCGAACCCGGTCATCGGCGTGCGCTCCTTCGGCTCCGACCCGAACGCGGCAGCCCGACTGGTCGCGGCGCAGGTCGACGGCTACCAGGGCGCCGGCGTCTCGGCCTGCGCCAAGCACTTCCCCGGCCACGGCGACACCGCCACCGACAGCCACACCGGGCTGCCGCTGATCACCCACACCCGTGCGGAGTGGGACAAGCTGGACGCCCCGCCGTTCCGGTCCGCCATAAGGGCCGGCATCGACGCGATCATGACGGCGCACATCCAGGTGCCCGCGCTGGACCCGAGCAACGACCCGGCCACCCTGTCGCGCCCGATCATCACCGGCATCCTCCGCCAGGAGCTGGGCTTCGACGGCGTCATCGTCACCGACGCCCTCAACATGGAGGGCGTGCGCACCAAGTACGGCGACGACCGCGTCCCGGTGCTCGCGCTGAAGGCGGGCGTCGACCAGCTGCTGTTCCCGTACGACCTGCCGGTCGCGTGGAACGCGGTGGTCAAGGCGGTCCAGGACGGCGAACTCACCGAGGCCCGCCTCGATGAATCGATCCTGCGCATCCTGCGGATGAAGGAGAAGGTGGGCCTGCTCAAGAACCCGCACGTCTCCCTCAGCAAGCTCGACCGCGTCGTCGGCAACCGCAAGCACCGGGCCGCCGCCGACCGGATCACCGAGCGGACCACCACCCTGCTGGTCAACGAGGACGAGCTGCTGCCGCTGAGCAAGCGCCGGCACAGGAACCTGCTGGTCGTCGGCGTCAACCCGGTCTCCCCCACCGCGACCGACCGACCGGCGACGACCGTGGTGTCCGAGACGCTGAACGCCCTGGGCTTCGCCACCACCGCCGTCGGCTACGCCAACAACGCCGCGATCACCCCGGCCGCGATCGACGCCGCCGTGGCCGCGGCGGCCGGCAAGAACGCGGTCGTGGTGCTGACCTCCAACCTGGGCGCGACCAGCAACCAACGCACCCTCGTCACCCGGCTGGTGGCGACCGGCGTCCCGGTGGTGCTGCTGGCGCTGCGCAACCCGTACGACGTCGCGTACACCCCGGGCGTCGCCGCCGCGGTCTCCTCGTACGGCTGGACCGAGGTCGAGGTGCGCGCCGCGGCCCGGGTGGTCGCCGGCCGGGTGGAGCCGGAGGGCAAGCTGCCGGTGCCGGTGCAGCGCGCGGACGACCCGACGAAGGTGCTGTTCCCGGTCGGCCACGGGCTGTCGTTCGACGACTGACCCCGGCCACCGGACCACAGCGGGCCGTGTCCGTCGCACGTACGCGACGGACACGGCCCGCGTGCTTCACACCGGGTGCGGACCTACGGCCGCAGACCCGGCTCCCGCTCGACGTCCTGCTTGTCGAGCTTCTTGTCGAACTTCGTCAGCGGCTTCGCCTTCGACTCGTCCTGCTGGACCGTGGCCGGGGCCACGCCCGCCCACTTCAGGATCGAGGCGGTGGCGGCGGCCCGCTGCTCGGCCGGCAGCCCGGCGACGTTCGCGCCGTGGTTGCCGCCCGGCACGGTGTAGACGTAACTGTCCCGCGCGCCCTTGCCGAGGCGGAACGGCTCCGCGCTCCACGGGTCGTTGCCGCCGTTGACGAACATCATCTGCCGGGCGTTGCGGCTCACCCAGCGGTCGACGTCCTTCATCGCGTTCTTCTGGAACCGCATCGGGATGTCCCGCGGCACGAAGTTCCGCGGCGGCTGGTAGCCGTACCGGCTCAGCCCGTCGAGGTGCGACTGCGCGATGTCCGGCGAACCGAGCTGCGTACCGGCCTGGTAGTAGTACGGCGTGTACGGCGCGAGCCCCTGGTCGCTGTAGAACGAGAAGCCCGACACGGAGTCGATGGAGTCCCACAGCTCCTGGTCGGTCGCGGTCTTCGCCACCGGGATGGCGTCGCACGCGGCGACCTGGCCGTACTGCCAGAACGCCCAGGTGTAGTCGAGGACGACGGCCTCGAACGCCCGGTCCTGCGAACCGATGGTGTTGAAGGTGTAGTTGTTCTCCTGCGCGAACTTCGCGTACTTCTCGTTCAGCGCGTCCCGGCGGACCAGGGCCTCGCGCTGCACGTTGTTCAGCCGGTCGCGGCACTCCTTGGTGCCGACGTTCGCGAGGAAGCGGTCGTACGCGGAGTCCTCGTCGTTGCGGACGTCGTTCGGGGCGACGTACGCGACGACGCCGTCCATGTCCCGCGGGTAGAAGCGCTCGTAGTAGGTGGCGGTCATGCCGCCCTTGGAGCCGCCCGTGGAGATCCACTTCTTGTCGTAGATCTTCTTCAGCGCGGTGTGGATGCGGTGCTGGTCGCTGGCGGCCTGCCAGATGTCGAGCTTGGACCAGTCCGCGGGGTCGGGTCTCGACGGGCTGAAGAACCGGTACTCCATGGAGACCTGGTTGCCGTCGACGATCGCCGTCGGCTCGCTGCGGCGCGGGTTGGTGTTCAGCCCGTAGCCGGAGGTGAAGAAGACCGTGGGCCGGCTGGTGTCCTTGTGCAGCAGGGTGATGCGCTGCTGGAAGGTGCCCTTGCGCGGGTTCCGGTGGTCCACGGGTTGGGTGTAGTTGAGGACGAAGAACCGGTACCCGGGGTACGGCTTCTCCTCGATCAGGCTCATGCCCGGTATGGCCAGGATCCGGTCTTTGATGTCGGCGGTCGCCGGTGTTCCGGTCGCACCGGCCGCGGGCTCGGCGGCGGTGGCCGCACCTGCCGTCGCGCCGGTCGCACTCACGGTGCCGATGAGCAACGCGAGAGACAGCACTCCCCTGAGCGCCTTACGCATGAACCCTCCCCATGGAATCTTCGTGGGTCGCGGTGAACCTAGCGGTGCACACCCCCCTACCGCCAGACCCCCACGCACATGACCTGGGAGAACCTGGCCGCTTCGAGCGACCGCACCCGGTGCTGACGGATATTCAGATTGCAGTCGGGAAGGGTCTCAGCACAGGATCCACCCCGTCGCTCCGCCGACGCCGGAGACCGAACCCGTCGCCCGTACGCAGCGGTTGTGCGCGTACGCGGACAGCGGGCCGGCGCGGTGGGTGAAGTTGCCGCGGTCGACCACGGCCCGGCCGCCGCGGGACTGGAGCGTCACGGCCATCGCGCGCCGCGGGCCGGGCGACTTGGCGAGGGTGACGGCGCAGGCGTACCGCGCGTTCTTGTAGACCCTCAGCTCGCCGGTGCGGAACCGGACCGTCTTGACGAGCCGTCCGGTGCACAGGGCGTTGGCCCTGACGGTGTCGTCGTCCACGGCTGCGGAGGCGGGTGCGGTGGCGGGGCCGGAGAGGACCAGCGCGGTGCTGGCGAGCAGCACCGCGAGGGCGTACGCGACGGTCCGCGCCCACCGGCCCGGGCGCGGACCCCTCCCCCGCGGGTGCTGCTCTCTCGCCATCGACTCCGTGGACCTCGGCACAGCCGTCTCCCCTCACCCCGTGCGACGTTCGACACGTTCGTACGCGTCCCGTATGGGGCTACGACGCACGGGGCGGGGGGTGCGGTTGTCAGTTCGACGCACGGAATGCGTAAAGATGCGGCGAGAACGGCCGATTGCGGCCGGTGGTGGGTGGCTGACGACGGTGAGCGGGGACTACCGCGCCGCAGCCGGCACCCGCTCGCCGTCGCCGTCGCCCCGGCCGTCGTCCTCGCCGATGAAGGTGCGCCACAGGGTGGCGTACCGGCCGTCCCTGGCGAGGAGTTCGTCGTGGGTGCCGTCCTCGGCCACCCTTCCGTCGGCCATCACGACCACCCGGTCAGCGCGGGCGGCCGTGGTGAGGCGGTGGGCGACCACCAGCGTGGTGCGCCGGCCCGTGAGCCGGTCGGTGGCCTGGTTGACCTGCGCCTCGGTGGCGAGGTCGAGGGCGGCCGTGGCCTCGTCGAGCAGCAGCACGTCCGGGTCGACGAGTTCGGCCCGGGCCAGCGCGATCAGCTGGCGCTGACCGGCCGAGAGGTTGCGTCCGCGCTCGGCGACCTCGTGGAGGTAGCCGCCCTCCAGGGTGGCGATCATGTCGTGGGCGCCGACCGCGCGGGCCGCGGCCTCGACCTCGGCGTCACCGGCGCCCGGCCGGCCGTACGCGATCGCGTCCCGGACCGTCCCGGCGAAGAGGTACGCCTCCTGGGGCACCACGCCCAACCGGCGGCGGTACGCGGTCATGTCCAGCTCGCGCAGGTCGACGCCGTCCGCGGTGACCCGGCCGTTCGTCGGGTCGTAGAACCGCGCGACCAGCTTGACCAGGGTCGACTTGCCCGCGCCGGTCTCGCCGACGAAGGCGACCGTCTGCCCGGCCGGTATCCGCAGGTCTATCCCGGTCAGTGCCCGCTCGGGCGACGTGTCGGACGCGTAGCCGAAGTCGACGCCCTCGAAGGCGATCTCGCCCTTGAGCTGGCGCACGTTCGTCGGCCGCTGCGCGGCACTCGTCGACGGCTCCTCCTCCAGCAGCTCGTGGATGCGGCCCAGCGAGACCGCCGCCTGCTGGTAGCCGTCGAAGACCTGCGAGAGCTGCTGGACGGGGGCGAAGAAGAGGTCGATGTAGAGGAGGTAGGCGACGAGGGCGCCGGTGGTGAGGGTGCCCGCGTCGATGCGGTGGGCGCCGACGATCAGCACCGCCGCCGCGGCCACCGTCGCGAGCAGCTGCACGAAGGGGAAGTAGATCGATATCAGCCACTGGCCGCGGACGCGGGCCCGGCGGTAGTCGTCGCTGCCGGCCACGTACCGCGCGTTGCCGTGGGCCTCGCGGCGGAACGCCTGCACGATCCGCAGCCCGGAGACGGACTCCTGGAGGTCGGAGTTCACCACGCTGACCCGCTCCCGGGCCAGTTCGTACGCCTTCACGCTCTCCCGGCGGAAGAAGTACGTGCCGACGATCAGCAGGGGCAGGGTGGCGAGGACGACCAGCGCGAGCGAAGCGTCGATGACGACCAGCGCCACCAGCACGCCGAAGAAGGTGACCACCGAGACGAAGGCGGTGACCAGCCCGGTCTGGAGGAAGGTGGAGAGCGCGTCGACGTCGGTGGTCATCCGCGTCATGATCCGACCGGTCAGTTCGCGCTCGTAGTAGTCGAGCCCGAGGCGCTGGAGCTGGGCGAAGATCCGCAGCCGTACGGTGTACAGCACGCGCTCGCCCGTGCGGCCCGTCATCCGCACCTCCCCCACCTGGGCCGCCCACTGCACCAGGACGGCGACGAGGGCGAACGCGGACGCGGCCCACACGGCGCCCAGCGCGGCCTGCTCCACGCCCTGGTCGATGCCGTGCCGGATCAGTACGGGCAGCAGCAGGCCCATCCCGGCGTCGACGGCCACCAGCAGCAGGCTCAGCAGCAGCGGCGCGCCGAAGCCGTGGAGCACCAGGCGCAGCCCGCGCCGGGAGGGGTCGGGGCGGGTGGCCCGCTCCTCGTCGACGGCGGGGGTGTCGTCGGCCGGGGGCAGCGCCTCGACCTGCGCCAGCAGCTCGGGGGTGGCGTCCGGGGCCGGATCGGGGGCCGCGTCGCCGCGTATCCACAGCCGGGGCGTGATGCCGCGCTCGGCGTCGTACTCGTAGTCGTATTCGTAGTCGGGGCGGGCGGAGGCGCGCTCCCCGCCGTCCGGGTCCGGCTCGCCCGCCAGGGTGGGCGCGTGGCCCGGCGACACGCCGCCCAGCTCTTCGGGGTCGGTGAGCAGCGCACGGTAGCGCGCGGAGCGGGCCACCAGCTCGTCGTGGGTGCCGATGTCGGTCAGCCGGCCGCCGTCGAGGACCGCGATGCGGTCGGCGAGGTTGAGGGTGGAGCGGCGGTGGGCGATCAGCAGGGTGGTGCGCCCGGCCATCACCGAGCGCAGCGCCTCGTGGATCTCGTGCTCGACGCGGGCGTCCACCGCGGAGGTGGCGTCGTCGAGGAGGAGCAGCCGGGGGTCGGTGAGGATCGCACGGGCCAGGGCGATGCGCTGGCGCTGGCCGCCGGAGAGGGTGAGGCCGTGCTCGCCGACCTTGGTGTCGTACCCGGCGGGCAGTTCGGCGATGAAGCGGTCCGCCTGGGCGGAGCGGGCGGCGCGCTCGACCTCCTCGTCCGTGGCGTCCGGCCGGCCGTACGCGATGTTGGCGCGGATGGTGTCGGAGAAGAGGAAGCTGTCCTCCGGGACGAGGCCGATGGCGGCGCGCAGGGAGGAGAGGGTCAGTTCGCGGACGTCGTACCCGCCGACGAGGACCGCGCCGCCGGTGACGTCGTAGAACCGGGGCAGCAGCAGGGACACGGTGGACTTGCCGCTGCCGGAGGCGCCGACGACGGCGACGGTCTCGCCCTCGCCGATCGTCAGCGAGAAGTCGTCCAGGACGGGCGCCTTCCCCTCGGCGGTGTCGTAGCCGAAGGTGACCGAGTCGAACTCGACGGTCGCGGGGGCGTCCGCGGGCAGCTCGATCGTGCCGTCGCTCATCGAGGGCTCGGTGTCGATGAGCTGGAGGACGCGCTCGACGCCCGCGCGCGCCTGCTGGGCGACGGTCAGGACCATGGCGAGCATCCGCACGGGCCCGATGAGCTGGGCGAGGTAGGCGGAGAAGGCGACGAAGGTGCCGAGGGTGATCTCGCCGCGGGTGGCGAGCCAGCCACCGACCGCGAGCATGGCGACCTGGCCGAGGGCCGGGATCGACTGGAGGGCGGGGGTGTAGCGGGAGTTCAGCTTGATGGTGCGCAGCCGGCCGGCGAAGAGCTTGCGGCCCGCGTCGCGCAGCTTCCCGGACTCCTGGTCCTCCTGGCCGAAGCCCTTGACGACCCGTACGCCCGATATCGCGCCGTCGACGACGCCGGCGACCGCGGCGGCCTGGCTCTGCGCGTACCAGGTGGCGGGGTGGAGCCGGGACCGGCTGCGCCGGGCGACCCACCACAGGGCGGGGCCGACGGCGAGGGCGATCAGGGTCAGCGGCAGCGACAGCCACGCCATGATCACCAGCGAGATCAGGAACAGCATGAAGTTCCCGATGGTCATCGGGAGCATGAAGAGCAGGCTCTGGATGAGCTGGAGGTCGGTGGTGGCGCGGCCGACGACCTGGCCGGTGGACAGCTCGTCCTGGCGGCGGCCGTCGAGCCGGGTGATCGTCGCGTACATCTCGGTGCGCAGGTCGTGCTGGACGTCGAGCGCGAGCTTGCCGCCGTAGTAGCGGCGGACGTACGTGAGGGCGTACACGAGGACGGCGGCGGCGATCAGCAGACCGGTCCAGGTGGCGAGGGAGCCGGTGCCGGAGCCGCCCTCGCCGATGACGTCGTCGATGACGACCTTGGTGATGAGCGGGATGAGCGCCATCACGGCCATGCCGCCGAGGGACGAGCCGAGGGCGAGCGCGAGGGAGAGGGGGTAGCGGCGGGCGTAGGCGTACAGACGACGGGCCCAGCCCGGGTTCTCGGGGGCTTCGGGGGCCTGGGGGCTCTCGATGGGTCCCGTGGGCTCGGTGGGCCCCGTGGGTTCAGTGGACTCAGCAGGACCTGCGGACCCCGTGGGCTTTCTGGTCACACCAGACCCGTCCGTCCTGCTGACCTCACTGCCCCCGCCGAGCCCGGCCGACCTCGGCCGGGGCTCCTGCCCGTCGTGCGCCTCCTGGGCCGCCGCCACGTCATGCCTCCCCGTTCGGTTCTCTTCCGCCGCAAGACACCAACGCGCGGGAGCCCTGATTTCATCCCGCCGCAACATTTCGTCACACGGGGTGAGGAAGCGCTGCGGCGGGACGCGGTCCGAAAGGGGAGGGCGACGCTCAGCGAGTGGCCGGGACCGCGTCCTGCGCGGGCCGCTCGGGCGTGGCCGGGATCGACTCGTACGGAACGGTCGTGGGCTCGATGACCGCGCTACGGCTGGAAACCGACGGGCTCACGGACTTGTGGATCGCCCGGGCGACGGCCTGGATCGTCGCCACGCCCTCGTTCATGTCCCGGTTGTTGTGGGTGAGGACGACCATCGAGTAGTTGTGGCCGCCGCCGGTGAAGGCGCCGATGCTGTGCACGCGCCAGCCGTGGCTGGCGCGGGGCAGCCAGCCGTTCTTGAGCTGCACGGTCGCGGTGGACGGCGCGCCCGCGGGGGTGCCCCAGCGCTGCGAGGGCACGACGGAACGCATCGTGCGCAGCGCGTAGTTCCGCGAGGAGTCCGTGAGCACGGCGTTCTTCTTGGTCAGATGCGTCAGCAGCCGCTGCTGGTCACGCGCGGTGATCTGGGTGAGCCCCCAGTAGCCGCCCTTGCCCGGGACGGTCTGCGTCATCCCGGCGGCGGTCAGGAAGCGCTGCACCTTGGCGGTGCCGAGCTGCTTCCACAGCGCGGTGGTGGAGTCGTTGTCCGACTTGGTGATCATCGCGTGGGCGAGGTTCTGCTCCCGGGTGCTCAGGGAGCGCCCGGCCCGCCCGGCGTCGTGCAGCAGCGCGGCGAGCACGGTCGCCTTCACGATGCTCGCGGAGTCGAACTTCTGCGACGTCCGCAGGGTGCAGTGGGTGCCGCCCACGGTGTCGATCAGGTATATGGCGGTGGTCGACCTCCGGTTCTTGAGGGCGGCGTTGATGTCCTGCGTGAGCTTGGCGGCCAGCCCCGCCTTCTTGGAGGTGCAGCTGACCTGCGGGGTGGCTGCGGCGGTGGTGGCCGCGGCGGCGGGCGTGGCCGTCAGGAGCGTCGGCAGCAGCGCGGCGGCGGTGAAGGCGGCGGTGCCGATGACGGCGCGGCGCGCGCGAGGCGCACGGTGGCGGGTGTGCAAGGTTCCATCCCCCCATGGTGGAAACGGTGTGGTGCGGGGCGAGCGGCGGGGCCGGTCGCGTTGTCCCGATCGGGAATCGACGGTTGACGGCGTCGATGGCCGATCGTCTGATGAGACGACCAACGGCGGGCCGGATGGTTGCGCTGGAGGGCGGGCCGGGAAGTGAAGCGTTACACGACGAAGACATGCGGCGGGCGGTGTTTGAAGGAGCGTTTGGGGGTGTGGTAGGGGGCTGGCGGACCGGCGCAGCCGTCCGGCCGGAAGGTGAGGAACGGGGTGGCCCGGATCCCGGACGGCGCTGCCCGGTGCCGGGGCGACGTCGTGTTCGGACGTCGCCCCGGCACCGGTCCGCCGTCAGATGCGGACCTGTGCCCTGGTCCAGCTCGCCGAGCCCCCGGCGATCCGCCCGAGGTCGGTCCAGTTGTTGTTCCCTTCGTACCGGTGCGCGTCCAGCGATCCGTTGGGGCCCATCACCAGGTACTCGGCCCGGCCGTCACCGGTGACGTCGGCGAACCGCACCTCTTCCTTGGTCCAGCCGGCGGAGCCGGTTCCGATCGTCCCCAGCGGAGTCCACGCGGTCCCGCCGTCGTACTGGTGCGCCTCCACCGCGCCCTGCGGTCCCAGGACGAGATAGTCCGCCCGACCGTCACCGGTGATGTCGGCGAACCGCACGTCGCCCTTCGTCCAGGCCGCCGAACCGTTGGCGATCCGACCGAGATTGGTCCACGCGGTCCCGCCGTCGTACCGGTGCGCCTCCACCGCGCCCTGCGGTCCCAGGACGAGATAGTCCGCCCGACCGTCACCCGTCACGTCGGCGAACCGCACGTCGCCCTTCGTCCAGGCCGCCGAACCGTTGGCGATCCGACCGAGATTGGTCCACGCGGTCCCGCCGTCATACCGATAGGCGTCCACCGCACCGTTCGGCCCCAGCACCAGGTAGTCCGCCCGACCGTCACCCGTCACGTCGGCGAACCGCACGTCGTCCCTCGTCCAGGCCGCCGAACCGTTGGCGATCCGACCGAGATTGGTCCACGCGCTGCCGCCGTCGCTCTGATAGGCGTCCACCGCACCGTTCGGCCCCAGCACCAGGTAGTCCGCCCGACCGTCACCGGTGATGTCGACGTCGTAGTCCCCCTGCACCGACGCACCCGCGGGCGGCGGCCCGGGGGTGACCGTGACGTTCTCGGTGATCCAGCCGTTGTTGATGGCCGTCGTCACCCCGCCGTAGAAGGCGGTGGCCATCTTGCGGAAGCCGTCGTCGTTGGGGTGGAGGCCGTCCGCGAGGTCGGTGTTGTCCAGGCCGAGGTCCACCAGCAGTACCTTGCGGCCGAGCGCCCGCTGCGCGTCCACGATGCCGGGCAGGGCCTGGTTGAAGGCGTCCACCTGCGGCTGCTTGCCGGGCCTGCTGTTGGGTACGACCCGGCCCAGGACCACGGTCATGTCCGGGGCCGCGGTGGTGATCCGGTTCAGCAGTTGGGAGAGCCGTTCCGGGGCCTGTGCCGGGAGGTGGTCCCGGTTGATGTCGTTGGAACCGATGTGGAGCGTCACCACATTGGGTTTCGCGACCGCCAGCCAGTTGTCGACGTTGGCGGCGATTCCGTCGATCATCCAGCCGGAGTGGCCCTCGTGGTCACGGTCGGCCTGGCGGCCCGCCTGCTGGGAGCCGACGAAGTCCACGGTGGTCGCATGCTTGTCGAGGCTGTCGCGGAGCGTCCTGCGGTACCCCTCACAGGTGGTGTACTGCACTCCTCCGGAGCAGCTGGAGCTGCCCACGCCCAGCGTGATCGAGTCGCCGAGGGGCATCACGGCGAGCCGTGGAACCGTCGACAGGGGGCTGTCGCCGTGGTAGGTGAACCGCTTGAACTCGTCGACCGCGGCCATCGGGTTGCCGTCCCGGTACTGGTCGATCGCGAGGAAGTTCGGCTTCTTGCGCGCGGCCGGCATGCAGAACCGACCGGCCCGGTTCGCGAGCTTCGCGTTGTCATTGGCCGAGGTCGGAGCGCTGGGGTACGAGCGGAAGTGGTTCATCACGAAGAGGCGCCGGAACTTCCCCTCTTCCCGGACCAGGGGAATGTGCTCCCAGCGGCTGTAGCAGCTCCAGTTGGCCGTGAGCCCCGGGAGTCCCATCTCCCAGTAGTTCTCCACCGTCCAGTTCTGGTTGTACATGATCCCGGAGTTGCGCTCGTCGTGATGTCCCGCGCTGGAGAAGACGACCAGCCGCTTGTTGCGGCTGATCATCTCCGAGACGGTGGGCCAGCCCTGCTCGGCGACGCCCTCCCGCCGCGGGTTGTAGATCAGGGCCGCGAGTCCGGGGACGGCCGCGAGATCCGCCTCCAGCGCCGCCTTCGAGGCGCGGTCCTCCAGATGGAGCGTGACGATCTCCTGGGAGTTGGCCGGGGCGTCCAGCCAGTCCTTGATGGTCCTCAGTGTCGGAACCAGCGGTACGGTGCCGAGGTCGCAGTTGCCGTGGCAGAGGCGCACGCTGCCTTCCCCCGAGGTGTTGCCGTCGTAGACGTCGAGCATCAGGCCCCGGACGCCGTCGTTCAGCTGTGTGGCGATGCTGTGGGGCTGCGCGGGCGCGGCGACGGTGTCGTCCTTGAGGTCCTCGGTGTTCCAGAACGAGTTGTGCGTGGTCAGATAGGTCATCTGGTCGTAGGTCACCCGGCTGGAACCGGGTTCGCCCGGCTGGGGCAGAGCCTGGCGCTGCGGGTCGATGGGGGTGACGTACCAGGTCTGCCGCGCGGTGCGGGCTGCGTCGGTGGGGTCGGCGGCGTCGAAGGCGACGAGGTTGCCGCCGACGGTGTTGGCGTGCAGCCTCCGGATGCCGCCCGGGACGGCGATCCGGTAGCGGTCGCCCCCGATGTGCTCGAATCGGAACTCCGTGTCGGCGCCGCAGCTCCGCATCTCCAGCAGCGCGGAGGTCGCGGTCTCCATGGCGACACAGCGGTTCTCGAAGCGAATCCGGTGGTTCCCGTTCGCCTGCGGCTCCAGTTGCAGCTGCTGCCGGTCCTCGTCACCCTTGGGCCAGGAGGTCTTCACGTTGATGGACTGGGCGCTGATCATCGCGCCGGTGCCCGCGCTGGTCAGATAGACCGGCGTCGCCGTGTGCGGAGTCTGCGGCGCCGCCGTCGCAGCCGGTGCCGTGGCCATGAGCTGGCCCGTACCGAGGAGCCCGGCCGCCATCACCACGGCCAGCGCCTGCGCGGTCATCCCGCGCGCCGACCGGCGCGGACCGCGGTCCGGTCGTCGTCTCCACGCTCTCCAGGACACTCTTGTTCTCACCTGTCACCTTTTCATCGGACATGCTGGTGCACCGCGGCACCGCCGGGGCACAGTTGGGCACGGATGGAGAGGGCATCCGACGCCGACACGTTCCCTTGGGGGGAGTCCGACTTGGGAGAGTCCGACTTCAGGGAGTCCGACTTGAGGGCGGGGCAGCGCGCCGGGGAATCGGTCCGTGCAGGTCCGAGCCGCACCTTCGGTGGAGGGCCCGGGGCACGGCCACGGGCGACTCCGTGGCCGTGCCGTGCGGGAACCGCGGGGCGGTGGTCAGGCTCCGCGGTCCACGAACTTGACGGCTAGTCAGCCGGTGTGGATGGAGAGGCCCAGCGCGTCGGAGAGCCTGCGCCACGGCGTGACGAAGCACAAGGAACCGTTCGACGCGAAGACCTGCCCCCGGGCGTGGGCGCCGGCTGCGTCCTTGGTGTAGAAGGGGGCACCCTGGTCGCCGGGTTGCGGCAGGGCGCCGCCCCGGACCACGAGCAGCGGACCCCAACAGCTCTGCCCACCGCAGAGCTGGCCGTTGACGCTGACCACCTGTCCACCGCACACCTCACCCGAGGTCCGGCCGCTGTAGCAGTGGTGGGAGTCCCCGACCACGGCGTCGCCCGCCGAGACCACCGGGACGGTGGTGGTGCTGACGGGGTTCCCGGTGTAGATCCGCCCGCCGTAGGGACGTCCGGCGATCACGGCGACGTCGACGGCCGGCTGCTGGAAGATGACGGTGCCGTGGGAACTGACCCCGGATTCGGTCGACACTCGCGCCCCGGTGGTGGAGCAACTGGCGGAGCTGGTGCTGTACACGTTTCCTGCGCTGTTGCGCAGCGCGAAGCCGGCGGTGCAGGGTCCGGTGGCGCCGGCGGCGCGGATGCCGGCACCGCCCTTGAAGGGGGAGTCGTCGTTGCGGCGGTGGAACTGGTTCACCGTACGGTTCTGGACCGGGGCGACGGCCGGGGCGACGGCCGGAGTGGGCAGGGACGCGGTGGCCCGCCTCCCGGTCACGGCGAGCACGACGTCCGCGGGAGCGTCGGACTCCAAGACGATGCGCCCGGTGGTGCGGTCGAGGTGGCTGGTGAAGGTGTACGCGGTACCGCCGACGGCGACGCGCGCGGCGATCCGCTTCTGGAGCCGGCTCAGTTCCCGGGTGGCGCCGGGCGGCACCGGCAGGACGGAGGCAGAGCCCCCGGGAGCTCGGTCCGACGCCACCCGGGTCGGCCCGTGCGAGGGCGCCGCGCCCTTCTCCGAGTCGAGCGCCGGGCCCGCCCCTGAGGTCAACAGCGCGAAGACGACGACGGCTGTCGCGCCGTTCGGTCTTCCGCGCTTCCGCCACGCACCCGGTCCGTGTCTCGTGCCGTCCATGGGCACCCCCTGGATCTGATGGCCGACCCCGGCCGGGCGGCCGGGGCCTGTGACGCATCGTCGGGGCGGACAACAGTCGTGGCCAGGGCCTGTCTTCAAAGGATCGTCGTCCGCCCTCTGAGCGGGCCTGGCGCGGTGTGGTGCGTGCCACTGCAAGGCGCTGGAGGTCCCCCCACGCCCGAAGGGAGTGGGGGGACGGAACCGTGCGGGCGACCGCCGGCCCTACAGGTGCGTCGGGGCGAACATCTGGAGGACCGCGGGGAGGAGGACGACGGACGGGCCCGGGGTCGACAGGGCGTGCGACAGGTCGTCGGCCAGGTCCTCGGGGGTCGTGCGGACCGCGGGGACGCCGAAGGACTCCGCGAGCGCCACGAAGTCCGGCCGGGCCAACTCCGTCGCCGACGACTCCCCGAACGCGTCCGTCATGTACTCCCGCAGGATCCCGTAGCCCCCGTCGTCCACGATCAGCCACGTCACCGGCAGGTCGTACTGCCGCGCCGTGGCCAGTTCCGCGATCGAGTACATCGCGCCGCCGTCGCCGGAGACCGCGAGCACCGGCCGGGACGGGTCCGCGCACGCCGCGCCGAGCGCGGCCGGGAAGCCGTAGCCGAGGCCGCCCGCGCCCTGTGCGGAGTGCATCGTGTTCGGGCGGCGCGCGTCGAACGCGGACCACGCCCAGTACGCGAGGATCGTCATGTCCCAGAAGCTGGGCGACGCGTCCGGCAGGGCCCGTCGCACCGCCGTCAGCACCTGCTGCTCCAGCGTGCGGCCCTGGCCGTCGATCCGCTGGCGCACCTGCGCGAGGACGTCGCGCACCCGCTGCGGCGCGGTGGGGTCGGGGCGCTCCGGCACGGTCTCCAGCAGCGCGGACAGCGCGGTGCGGGCGTCCGCGTGGATGCCGATGCCGGCGTGGTTGGACTCCAGCTTCCCGGCGTCCGCCTCGATCTGGACCACCCGGCCGCGGGGCGCGAAGGTGTGGTAGTTCGAGGAGAGTTCGCCGAGCCCGGAGCCGATGACCAGCAGGACGTCGGCGTCTTCGAGGAAGTCGGTGGTGTGCCGGTCCTCCAGCCAGGACTGGAGGGACAGCGGGTGCTCCCAGGGGAAGGCGCCCTTGCCGCCGAAGGTGGTGACGACGGGCGCGTTGACGCGCTCGGCGAGCGCCAGCAGCTTGCCGGACGCGTCGGAGCGCACCACCCCGCCGCCGGCGATGATCGCCGGTCGCTCGGCCCCGGCCAGCAGATGGGCTGCGAGCGCGGTCAGTTCGGGGCGCGGCACGAGGTCGTCGGGGGTGGCGTCCATCGCGGTCACCACCGGCAGCACGGTCTCGGCCAGCAGCACGTCCTGCGGGATCTCCACCCAGACGGGACCGTGCGGCGCGGTGAGCGCGGAGCGCCAGGCCGCGGCGATCGCGGAGGGGATCTGGGAGGCCGTACGGGCGGTGTGCACGGACTTCACGACGTCCCGGAACGACGCCTGCTGGTCGCGCAGTTCGTGCAGATAGCCGTGGCGGCCCCCGCCGAGCCCCGCCGCCGGGACCTGGCTGCCGATGGCGAGCACGGGCGCGGAGGCCGCCGCCGCCTCCTGGAGCGCGGCGAGCGACATCAGCGCGCCGGGGCCGGTGGACAGCAGCAGCGGGGCGACCTGCCCGGTGATCCGGCCGTACGCGTCGGCGGCGAAGCCGGCGTTGTTCTCGACGCGCAGCCCGACGTACGAGAGCGACGAGCGGCGCAGGGCGTCGAACATGCCGAGGGCGTGCTGCCCGGGCAGCCCGAAGACGGTGGTCGCGCCGAGGCCGGCGAGGGCCTCGATGACGAGGTCCCCGCCGTTGCGCCCGGCCGGAGGGTTGAGCGCGGCCTCGGTCTGCTGGGGCGTGGGCTTGAGCACCACGTCGTGGTCGTGGGTCACTTCGCGGCCCTCTCGGCGGCGATCTGGCGGGCCATGATCGTGGTGAGTTCGTACGCGGTGTGGGAGGCGGCCACGGCGGTGATCTCGGCGTGGTCGTACGCCGGCGCGACCTCGACGACGTCGGCCGAGACGAGGTTGCAGGAGGCCAGCCCGCGCAGGATCTCCAGCAGTTCGCGGGAGGTCATGCCGCCCGCCTCGGGCGTGCCGGTGCCGGGGGCGTGCGCCGGGTCGAGGCAGTCGATGTCGATGGATATGTACAGCGGGCGGTCGCCGATGCGCTGGCGGAGCTGGTCCGCGACCTCGTCCGCGCCGCGCCGGTAGACGTCGGCGGAGGTGACGATGCCGAAGCCCATCTTCTCGTCGTCGGTGAGGTCCTGCTTGCCGTACAGCGGGCCGCGGGTGCCGACGTGGGAGAGGGCGGAGGTGTCGAGGACGCCCTCCTCGACGGCCCGGCGGAACGGCGTGCCGTGGGTGTACTCGGCGCCGAAGTAGGTGTCCCAGGTGTCGAGGTGGGCGTCGAAGTGGAGCATGGCGACCGGGCCGTGCTTCTTGGCGACGGCGCGCAGCAGCGGCAGGGCGATGGTGTGGTCGCCGCCGAGGGTCATCAGCCGTGCGCCGGTGCCGAGCAGGTCGTCCGCCGCGGCCTCGACGGTCTCCACGGCCTCGTTGATGTTGAACGGGTTGGCCGCGATGTCACCGGCGTCCGCGACCTGCGCGAGCGCGAAGGGGGAGGCGTCCTGCGCCGGGTTGTAGGGGCGCAGCAGCCGGGAGGCCTCGCGGATCGCGTTGCCGCCGAAGCGCGCGCCGGGCCGGTAGGACACCCCGGAGTCGAAGGGGACGCCGACGACGGCGACGTCGGTGCTGCCGACCTCGTCGAGCCGGGGCAGCCGGGCGAAGGTGGCCGGGCCCGCGTAGCGGGGGACGCGGGAGGAGTCGATGGGGCCGCGCGGCTGCTCGGGGCGGTCGCTGCTGCTCGGGGCCGTGTTCATACCGGTGTGCCTTCTTTCCTGCGCTTCTTTGCGTCTCGTCGCTTTCGCCGCTGCCGTTCGACTGTATCCAGCGGCGCGGGGGCCCCGTCGGGGCGGAGGGTCGGACCGGTCAGAGCCCGGCCTTCGCCCGGCTGTCCGCACCGTCGGCGCTCTCGTCGTCGCCGCCGCGGCCCGCGAGCCGCTCCCGCCAGTTCGCGAGCACGGCCGCGTCCGTGGGCTCGGTGAGCAGGCTGACGACGAGGTACGCGGCGAGGGAGGACAGCAGGCCGTAGTAGACGGGCTCGGTGGCGAGGATGCCGTACGCCCCCATCAGCCCGACCACGGCCAGCCCGCCGACGGCGACCGCGGCGAGCGCGCCCTGCACGGTGCCGCGCTTCCACAGCAGCCCGCCGAGGATCGGCACCAGCAGCCCGCCGACGAGCAGGTTGTACGCCACGGTCAGCGCTTCGACGACGTCGTTGAGGGCGATCGCGATGAGGACCACGGCGACGCCCATGACGAGGATGAACACCCGGTTGCCCTTCACCTCGTCGTGCCCGTCCTCGGGCGCGGCCCGGTTGGTCAGTCCGCGCAGCCGGGACCAGATGTCGTTGTTGGCCACCGTGGCGCAGGCGATCAGCGCGCCGGAGGAGGTGGACATCACCGCGGCGAGGGCGGCGGCCAGCACCAGCCCGCGCACGCCCATGGGCAGCTCGTCCTTGACGATCAGCGCGAAGGCGTCGTCCGGATTGGCCAGGTTCGGGTAGAGCACCTTGGCGGCGACGCCGACGACGGCCCCGGCCAGCGCGTACACCAGGCAGTACGTACCGGCGGCGGCACCGCCCCAGCGGGCGACCTTGTCGCTGCGCGCGGTGAAGACCCGCTGCCAGATGTCCTGACCGATCAGCATGCCGAAGGTGTAGATCAGCACGTACGTGAAGATCGTCTCGCCGCCGATGCCGAGCGGTGCGAAGTAGTCGGAGGGCAGCTCGGCCTTCATCTCGCTCCAGCCGCCCGCCTTGACGACGGCGATCGGGAGCAGGAGCAGCAGCACGCCGACGGTCTTGACGACGAACTGCACCATGTCGGTGAGGGTGATCGACCACATCCCGCCGAGGGTGGAGTAGGCGACCACGATCGCCCCGCCGAGGACGATCGAGACGGTCCGGTCGACGTCGAAGAGGACGTCGAAGATCGTCGCGTACGCGATGGTCGAGGTGACCGCGAGCATCAGGGTGTACGCCCACATCACCACGCCGGAGATGACCCCGGCCCGGCCGCCGTACCGCAGGTCCAGCATCTCCGAGACGGTGTACACCTTCAGTCGGGCGATGCGCGCGGAGAAGAGCAGGGAGAGCGCGAGGAGGCCGAAGCCGATGGTGAGGACCATCCAGGCGCCGGAGAGGCCGTGCTTGTAGCCGAGGCCGACGCCGCCGATGGTGGACGCGCCGCCGAGGACGATCGCGGCCATGGTGCCGGAGTACATCCAGGGGCCGAGGCGACGCCCGGCGACCAGGAACTCGCTCTTGGACTTGGCGCGGCGCATGCCCCACCACCCCATGCCGAGCATGCCGGCCAGATAGACGACGATCACCGCGTAGTCGACAGCCATCGCTCTCCCTCCCACCCTTCCCGGGGCCTGCTGAGGGCCGCGGCCCACGTGCTGGCGTTTCGTTCGACCCCTGACGGTAGGTGGCCGGAAAGCAACCATGAAGTGTACGTTTCCTCCATTCCCGACGTCAGCGATGGATGGATCGTCCATGCCGGATGCCCCTTCGGGCGCCCCTGCCGCGCCGGCCTCCGCGGCAGCTGCGGCCACTGCCGCACCGCCCACCCCGCCCGTCCCGCTGAGCGCCCTGTTGGCCCGGGAGGACCTCGGGCTGCGCCAGATCGCGGGCCCCGGCCCGGCGTCCCGGCCGGAGCCGGTCGACCCGGTGGTGCACTGGGTGCACACCTCGGAGATGACCGATCCGTATCCGTACCTCCTCGGCGGTGAACTGCTGCTGAGCGCGGGCGTGCAGCTGAAGGACCCGGACGCGTACGTCGCCCGGCTCGTCGAGGCCGGGGCCGCCGCCCTCGGCTTCGGGCTGGCCCCGGTGTACGACGCCGTCCCCGAAGCGCTGGTCGCCGCTTGCGACCGGCGCGGGGTGCCGCTGGTCGAGGTGCCCCCGCAGACCACGTTCACTGCCGTGGCCCGCGCCGTGTGGCGGCTGATGGCCGAGGCCCGCCACCACGAGCTGCGCCGGATCTCCCAGGCCCAGCAGGGCCTGGCCACCGCCGCCGCCCGCCCCGACCCGGTGCCGGCCGTCCTCGGTCAGCTCGCCGGCCGCCTCGGCGGCTGGGCGGTGCTGCTCACGGCCGACGGCGGCGAGCCCGTGAGCGCGGGGCGCGCCCCGTCGGCGCAGGTGCGGCAGGCGCTGGTGCGGCTGGCGGGCGTGGTGCGCGGCGGCACCGGGGAGCGGTCGGCCGGCGCCCCCGTCGCCTCCGCGTCCGACACCGCCGACGCGACCCATCTGTGCGCGTACGCCCTCGGCGGCGGCCAGGGTCTCGTGCTCGGGCTGACCGCGCCCCGGCGCGAAGCGGGCGACCACACGATCGCCGGAGTGGCCGTGGTGCTGCTGTCACTGCTGACCGCGCCGCACCGGGGCGTCGACGGCACGGGCCGGGACGCCGCCCTCGCCCGGCTGCTGCTGGGCGCGGACCCGGCGGGGACCGCCACCGCGCTGGGCGGCGACCGGTGGTCGGTGGTGCACGCCCGCGGCGGGCGCGGCACGACGCCGTTCACCGCGTCCGCGCTCGGCGCCGCGCTCGGCAGCGCCCTGGTGGAGTCGGCGCCGAACGGGACCGTACGCGTCCTGCTGCCGGGCCCGGCACGGGAGGTGGCGGCCCAACCGGGGTGGGTCCTCGGGGTCAGCGAGCCCGTCGAGCCCGCGGAGCTGGCGCTCGCCGACGCCCAGGCGGCCCGGGCCCTGGGCCGCGCCCTGGCCGCGCACCGCCCGCTGGTCGCCCACCGGCGCGGCTCGCTGGCCGCCCTGCTCGCGCCCGACGAGATGGCGGCCCACGCCCGGCTGCGGTTGGCGCCGCTGGCCGACGCGCCCGCGCTGCGCGAGACCCTGCGCACCTGGCTGTCGCTGCACGGCGGCTGGGACCGCACGGCCGCGGCGATGGGCGTCCACCGCAACACCGTCCGCCAGCGGATCGCCCGCTGCGCGGCGCTGCTCGGTGAGGACCTGGACGACCCGGACGTACGGATGGAGCTGTGGTTCGCCCTGCGCGCCCCGGCCTGACCCGGCCCCGAGCAGCCGCGACCTCGCCGCACGGCGGGGGTCCCGCCCGCGCCCGGAAGCCACGCGGCTTCCGCCGGAGCCGGGCGCGGCAGTGTCTGGACAGTCCGGGTGACCAGCCAGTAACTTCGAACATCTGAGCAACCGCTTAGACACTCGTCCGAGCACCGCAGGCCAGCGCAGACCAGAGGAGGCGTTCATGCGCCGCAGCGTGTACAACGAGGACCACGAGGCGTTCCGGAAGACCATCCGCGCCTTCATCGAGGCCGAGGTCGTCCCGGTGTACGACCAGTGGTACGAGGCCGGCCAGGCGCCGCGCGACTTCTACCACAAGCTCGGCGAGCTGGGCGTCTTCGGCATCGAGGTGCCCGAGGAGTACGGCGGCGCCGGTGAGACGTCGTTCAAGTTCCAGGCGGTCATCTCCGAGGAGACCGCCCGCGCCGGCGTCTCCTTCGGCGGCTCCGGGGTGCACGTCGCGCTCTGTCTGCCGTATCTGGTGGCGTACGGCACCGAGGAGCAGAAGAAGCGCTGGCTGCCCGAGTTCGCGACCGGCGCGGCGATGTACGCGATCGCGATGACCGAGCCGGGCACCGGCTCCGACCTCGCGGGCATGAAGACCACCGCCAAGCTCTCCGCCGACGGCACGCACTACGTCCTGAACGGCGCGAAGACCTTCATCACCGGCGGCGTCCACGCCGACCGCGTCATCGTCTGCGCCCGCACCGCCCCGCCGAGCGCCGAGGACCGCCGCCACGGCATCTCCCTCTTCGTCGTGGACACCTCGCTCGCGGGGTACGCGGTCGGCCGCAAGCTCGACAAGCTGGGCCTGAGGACCTCGGACACCGCCGAGCTGTCCTTCACCGACGTGCGGGTCCCGGCCGGGGACCTGCTCGGCGAGGAGCACAAGGGCTTCTCCTACCTCGGGCAGAACCTCCCGCAGGAGCGGCTGGCCATCGCCGTCGGGGCGTACGCGCAGGCGTCGGCCGCCATCCGGTTCACCCAGGCTTACGTGTCGGACCGCACGGTCTTCGGCAAGACGGTCGCGTCCTTCCAGAACAGCAAGTTCGAACTGGCCGCCTGCAAGGCCGAGGTGGACGCGGCGGAGGCGGTCGTGGACCGCGCGCTTGAGGCGCACGACGCGGGCGAGCTGACGGCCGCCGAGGCCGCGTCGGCCAAGCTGTTCTGCACCGAGGTCGCCCACCGGGTGATCGACCGCTGTCTGCAACTGCACGGCGGGTACGGCTACATGAACGAGTACCCGATCGCCCGGCTGTACGCCGACAACCGCGTCAACCGCATCTACGGCGGGACCAGCGAGGTCATGAAGTCGATCATCGCCAAGTCGATGGGCCTGTAAGGCGCACCGCCCCCGCACTTCGGGCGCCCGGTCGACCGCTCCGGCCGGGCGCTCGTCGCTGCCGTCAGACCGGCAGGCCCGCGGCGTCCAGCAGGTAGTTGGTCATCGGCTCGTAGAAGCGGGGGTCGGTGACGTGGTCGTCGAGCGGCACCGTCACCTGGAGGGTGCCCTCCGCCTCGCCGATGAAGAGCGCGGGGTCGTTGCTGTCGGCGTACCCCACCGCGTCGACGCCGCGCTGGCCCGCACAGCCCGCCCAGCCGTGGTCGGCGACGACCAGGTCGGGGCGCGGCCGGCCGTCGCGCTCCAGGCCGTCGAGGATCGCGGCCATCGGGGCCGGCGAGTGGGTGTGCCACAGGCTCGCGCCGCGCTCCAGCACGGCCACGCCCCCGAACTGGAACACCATGCACTCGTCGGCCGTCAGGCCGCCGGGGATGGCGACGACCTCGCAGCCGGCCGCGCGCACGGCGTCGGCGGTGCGGCGGTGGACCTCCAGGAGGCCGCCGGGGTGACCGGTGGCGAAGAGGACCCGCTCCCGGCCGGCGACGGCCTTGCGCAGCCGGGCGGCCATCCGCTCCAGCGCGGCGACGGTCAGCTCGGGGTCGATGGTGTCCTGGCCGACGCGGTGCTCGGGGTCGTCGCTGACGCCGCAGCGCTCCGCCATCACGGCCAGCACGTCCTGCTCGTCCGTCCAGCGGTCGCCCAGCTCCAGCCCCAGCCAGTAGTGGCGGTCGCCGTTGGCGAGCGCGCGGTAGTGGGAGAGGTTGTTGTCGCGCGGGGTCGCGACGTCTCCGGCGATACGGGTGCGGACGAGGTGATCGACGAGGGCGGCACGGCTGGGTATCGACATGGCCCCATTGTGCCGGCCCGGGCCCGCCCGGGCCGGTGATCTCGGTCGCCTTCCTGGTCGCCTCGTCGACGGCCGCCCGGCCGCGGCACCGCCGGCGCGGGGCGCGCGGGAGCGTGCGCGGCGCGCGGGTGTCAGGGGGTGAGCGACGCGAACGCGCCGTGCGCGAGGCGCCGCAGCAACGTTTCCGTACGCGCCCGGGTCGGCAGGCCGTCGGCCTGGGAGCCGAGGTGCGGAGTGGAGTTCAGCAGGCCGAAGACCGCGTGGACCGCGGTGCGCGCCTCCGTCTCGGGCACGTCGGGGTGCAGCTCGCGCACCGCCGTCACCCACAGCTCCACGTACTGCCGCTGGAGCTGGCGCACCAGCTTGCGGTCGCTCTCGCGCAGCCGGTCCAGCTCGCGGTCGTGCAGGGTGATCAGCGGACGGTCGTCGAGCGCGAAGTCGATGTGGCCGTCGATCAGGGAGGCGAGCAGCGCCCCGGGGTCCTCGGCGGCCTCCTCGACCCGCAGCCGGCCGCCGCTGAGCAGCCGCTCGCTGATGCCGACGAGCAGTTCGGCGAGCATCGCCTCCTTGCCCGGGAAGTGGCGGTACAGCCCAGGGCCGCTGATGCCGACGGCCGCCCCTATCTCGTCCACGCCGACGCCGTGGAAGCCGCGCTCGGCGAAGAGGCGCGCGGCTTCCTTGAGGATCTGCTCGCGGCGGGTGGGCGCGTCCGTCCTGGTGCTCATGGAAAGTGATTCTAGACAACCTCGTTAGCGATCGTTAACCTGAAAGGAGTGTTAACGCTCATTAACGACCTGATCCACTCCCTATCGCCGACCAGGTCGTAACCGACGTCAGCCGGCATCCACCGATGCCGGTGGACGTCAGCCGACGTCAACCGAGACCGCCCGGGCGAAGGAGCGCGATCCGATGGGGTTCGATCCGATGCAGCAGGCACCCGTGCTGACCAGCACCGCGGACCCGGCGTCCGCCGCCTGGCAGGCCAATGAGGCGGCGCACCAGGAGCTCGCCGACGACCTGCGGGCCCGGCTCGCCACGGCCCGGCTCGGCGGCGGCGAGAAGGCCCGCGCCCGGCACGTCTCCCGCGGCAAGCTGCTCCCCCGCGCCCGGGTGGACGCCCTGCTGGACCCGGGCTCCCCCTTCCTCGAACTGGCCCCGCTCGCCGCCCACGGGATGTACGGGGACCAGGCCCCGGCCGCCGGAGTCATCGCCGGCATCGGCCGCGTCAGCGGGCGCGAGACGGTGGTCGTCGCCAATGACGCCACCGTCAAGGGCGGGACGTACTACCCCATGACGGTCAAGAAGCATCTGCGCGCCCAGGAGGTCGCGCTGGAGAACCGCCTCCCCTGCGTCTACCTGGTCGACTCCGGCGGCGCCTTCCTGCCGATGCAGGACGAGGTCTTCCCCGACCGCGAGCACTTCGGGCGGATCTTCTACAACCAGGCGCGGATGTCCGGCGCCGGCATCCCGCAGATCGCCGCCGTCCTCGGCTCCTGCACGGCCGGCGGGGCGTACGTGCCGGCGATGAGCGACGAGGCCGTGATCGTCCGGAACCAGGGCACGATCTTCCTCGGCGGCCCGCCACTGGTGAAGGCCGCGACGGGCGAGGTCGTCACCGCCGAGGAGCTGGGCGGCGGCGAGGTGCACGCCAAGATCTCCGGCGTCACCGACCACCTCGCCGAGGACGACGCGCACGCGCTGCGGATCGTCCGGACCATCGCGGCGACGCTGCCCCGCCGCGGCCCGCTCCCCTGGTCCGTGGAGCCCGTGGAGGAGCCCAAGGTCGACCCCGCGGGGCTGTACGGCGCGGTGCCGGTGGACCCGCGCACCCCGTACGACGTCCGGGAGGTCATCGCCCGGATCGCGGACGCGTCCCGCTTCGCCGAGTTCAAGGCCGAGTTCGGCCAGACGCTGGTCACCGGCTTCGCCCGGATCCACGGCCACCCGGTCGGCATCGTGGCGAACAACGGCATCCTGTTCGCCGAGTCCGCGCAGAAGGGGGCGCACTTCATCGAGCTGTGCGACCAGCGCGGCATCCCCCTGCTGTTCCTCCAGAACATCTCCGGCTTCATGGTCGGCAAGGACTACGAGCACGGCGGGATCGCCAAGCACGGCGCCAAGATGGTCACGGCCGTGGCGTGCACCCGGGTCCCCAAGCTCACCGTCGTCGTCGGCGGCTCGTACGGCGCGGGGAACTACTCGATGTGCGGCCGGGCCTACTCCCCCCGCTTCCTGTGGATGTGGCCGAACGCCAAGATCTCGGTCATGGGCGGCGAGCAGGCCGCGTCCGTGCTCGCCACGGTCAAGCGCGACCAGTTGGAAGCGCGCGGCGAGCCCTGGTCCGTCGAGGAGGAGGACGCCTTCAAGGCCCCCGTCCGGGCGCAGTACGAGCAGCAGGGCAGCGCCTACTACGCGACGGCGCGGCTGTGGGACGACGGCGTGATCGACCCCCTGGAGACCCGCCAGGTGCTGGGGCTCGCCCTGACGGCCTGCGCCAATGCGCCGCTGCCGGCGAAGGAGACGCCGGGCTTCGGCGTCTTCCGGATGTGAACGGGACACGAGGGACGGACGAGGGACAGGGGACGACGACGATGTTCAACACGGTCCTGGTGGCCAACCGCGGCGAGATCGCGGTCCGCGTCATCCGCACCCTGCGGGCCCTGGGCGTCCGCTCGGTCGCCGTCTTCAGCGACGCCGACGCCGACGCCCGGCACGTGCGGGAGGCGGACACCGCGGTCCGGATCGGCCCTCCGCCCGCCGCCGAGAGCTATCTCAGCGTCGAGCGGCTGCTGGACGCCGCGGCCCGCACGGGCGCCGAGGCCGTCCACCCCGGCTACGGCTTCCTCGCGGAGAACGCGGCGTTCGCCCTCGCCTGCGCGGACGCCGGACTCGTCTTCATCGGCCCGCCCGCCTCCGCGATCTCCCTCATGGGCGACAAGATCCGCGCCAAGGAGACCGTACGGGCCGCCGGGGTGCCGGTGGTGCCGGGCTCGTCGGGCACGGGCCTGACGGACGACCAGCTCGCGGACGCGGCCCGGGAGATCGGCATGCCGGTGCTGCTCAAGCCGTCCGCGGGCGGCGGCGGCAAGGGCATGCGGCTGACCCGGCTGGAGTCGGCGCTGCACGACGAGATCGCGGCGGCCCGGCGCGAGGCGCGCGCCTCCTTCGGTGACGACACCCTCCTCGTCGAGCGCTGGATCGACACCCCGCGCCACATCGAGGTGCAGGTCCTCGCGGACGCCCACGGAAACGTCGTCCACCTCGGCGAGCGCGAGTGCTCCCTCCAGCGCCGCCACCAGAAGGTCATCGAGGAGGCGCCGTCGGTCCTGCTGGACGGGGCGACGCGGGCGGCGATGGGCGAGGCGGCCGTGCAGGCGGCCCGCTCCTGCGGCTACGTCGGCGCGGGCACGGTCGAGTTCATCGTCCCCGGCGCCGACCTCTCCCAGTACTACTTCATGGAGATGAACACCCGCCTCCAGGTCGAGCACCCGGTCACCGAACTGGTCTGCGGACTGGACCTGGTGGAGTGGCAGCTGCGGGTCGCGGCGGGCGAGCCCCTGCCGTACGCGCAGGAGGACGTCCGGCTCACCGGCCACGCGATCGAGGCCCGGATCTGCGCCGAGGACCCGGCGCGCGGCTTCCTGCCCGCCGGCGGCACCGTCCTCGCGCTGCACGAGCCCCAGGGTGGGGAGGTCCGCACGGACTCCGGGCTGAGCGAGGGCACCGAGGTGTCCAGCCTGTACGACCCGATGCTGTCCAAGGTCATCGCGTACGGCCCCGACCGCGCCACCGCCCTGCGCCGGCTGCGCGCCGCCCTCGCCGAGACCGTCACCCTCGGCGTCCCGACGAACGCCGGCTTCCTGCGCCGGCTGCTGGCCCACCCCGACGTCGTCGCGGGCGCGTTGGACACCGGACTGGTGGAGCGGGAGGCCGACGGGCTGGTGGAGCGGGAGGTGCCCGCCGAGGTGTACGCGGCAGCGGCGGCGGTGCGGCGTGCCGCGCTCGCCCCCGTACCGGGGCCCGGCGGCTGGACGGACCCCTTCGCCCGGCCGGAAGGCTGGCGGCTCGGCGGTGCGCCGGCGTCGCTCGCGTTCGCGCTGCGGGTACCGGGGCACGAGCCCGTGACGGTCGGGGCGCCGGCGTCCGCGACCGTCACCGCCGACCGCGTCGCCGTCACGCTCGACGGCGTCGTGCACGCCTTCCACCGGGCGGCCGACTGGCTCGGCCGGGACGGCGACTCCTGGCACGTCCAGGACCACGACCCGGTCGCCGCCTCCCTGTCCTCCGCGGCCCACGCCGGCGCGGACAGCCTGGCCGCGCCGATGCCGGGCACGGTCACGGTGGTCAAGGTGGCCGTCGGGGACCGGGTCGCCGCGGGCCAGAGCCTGCTGGTCGTCGAGGCGATGAAGATGGAGCACGTCATCGCGGCGCCGCACGCCGGGACGGTCACCGAGCTGGACGTCACACCCGGGACGACGGTCGCCATGGACCAACTGCTGGCCGTGGTCGCCCCCGACGAGAACGCGGCAGAGAGCACGGCACCGAGCACGGAGGCGAGCGATGAGCGTTGACGGGCTGCCGATGGAGTTCCCGGCGCAGGACCTGCCGCCCCGGGTGCGGATCCACGAGGTCGGCCCCCGCGACGGCCTCCAGAACGAGAAGGCGGTCATCCCCACCGAGGTGAAGGCGGAGTTCGTGCACCGCCTCGCCGACGCCGGGCTGACCACCATCGAGGCGACCAGCTTCGTACGCCCCGACTGGGTGCCCCAACTGGCCGACGCGGAGCAGCTGTTCCCCCGACTCGACGAGCTGGAGGGGGTCGCCCTGCCCGTCCTCGTACCGAACGAACGCGGGCTCGACCGGGCCGTCGCGCTGGGCGCCCGCCGGATCGCCGTCTTCGGCTCCGCGACCGAGACCTTCGCCCGGAAGAACCTGAACCGGACCGTGGCCGAGTCCCTGGCGATGTTCGCCCCCGTCGTGGCGCGCGCCAAAGCAGACAAGATCCACGTCCGCGGCTATCTGTCGATGTGCTTCGGCGACCCCTGGGAGGGGCCGGTCCCGGTGCACCAGGTCGTGAAGGTCGCCCGGCAGCTCCGGGAGCTGGGCTGCGACGAGATCTCGCTGGGCGACACGATCGGCGTCGCCACCCCGGGACACGTCCTCGACCTGCTGGCCCAGCTGAACGAGGAGGGCGTGCCCACCTCCGCGCTCGCCGTCCACTTCCACGACACCTACGGCCAGGCCCTGGCCAACACCTTCGCCGCGCTGGAGCACGGCGTCACCACCGTCGACGCCTCCGCGGGCGGCCTCGGCGGCTGCCCGTACGCGAAGAGCGCCACGGGCAACCTCGCCACCGAAGACCTCGTGTGGATGTTGCACGGCCTCGGCATCGAGACCGGCGTCGACCTCGGCCGACTCACCGCCACCAGCGTGTGGATGGCCGAGCAGCTGGGCCGCCCCAGCCCCTCCCGCACCGTTCGCGCCCTCTCCCACAAGGAGTGACCATGTCCCTTGACCACCGGCTCACCCCCGAGCACGAGGAACTCCGCCGCACGGTCGAGGACTTCGCGCACTCGGTGATCGCTCCGAAGATCGGCGCCCTGTACGAGCGCCACGAGTTCCCGTACGACATCGTGCGCGAGATGGGTCGCATGGGCCTGTTCGGGCTGCCCTTCCCCGAGGAGTACGGCGGCATGGGCGGCGACTACCTCGCCCTCGGCATCGTCCTGGAGGAGCTGGCGCGCGTCGACTCCTCCGTGGCGATCACCCTGGAGGCCGCGGTGTCGCTGGGCGCGATGCCGGTGTACCGCTTCGGTACCGAGGAGCAGAAGCAGCAGTGGCTGCCGCGGCTGTGCTCCGGCGAGGCGCTGGGCGCGTTCGGGCTCACCGAGCCCGAGGGCGGCTCCGACGCGGGCGGCACCAGGACGACGGCGGTGCGCGACGAAGCCGCCGGCGAGTGGGTCATCAACGGCTCCAAGTGCTTCATCACCAACGCCGGCACGGACATCACCGGTCTGGTGACCGTCACCGCGGTCACCGGCCGCACGCCCGACGGCAAGCCCCTGATCTCCTCGATCATCGTCCCGTCCGGCACGCCGGGCTTCACGGTCGCCCCCGCGTACTCCAAGGTCGGCTGGAACGCCTCCGACACCCGCGAGCTGTCCTTCGACGACGTCCGGGTGCCGCTGGGGAACCTCCTCGGCGAGGAGGGCCGGGGCTACGCGCAGTTCCTCCGCATCCTCGACGAGGGCCGGATCGCGATCTCCGCGCTGGCGACGGGGCTGGCGCAGGGGTGCGTGGACGAGTCGGTGAAGTACGCGAAGGAGCGGCACGCCTTCGGTCGCCCCATCGGAGCGAACCAGGCGATCCAGTTCAAGATCGCGGACATGGAGATGCGGGCGCACATGGCCCGCGTCGGCTGGCGCGACGCGGCGTCGCGACTGGTGCGGGGCGAGTCCTTCAAGAAGGAGGCGGCGCTGGCGAAGCTGTACTCGTCGACGGTGGCGGTGGACAACGCGCGGGAGGCGACGCAGGTCCACGGCGGGTACGGCTTCATGAACGAGTATCCGGTGGCCCGGATGTGGCGGGACTCGAAGATCCTGGAGATCGGCGAGGGGACGAGCGAGGTCCAACGCATGCTGATCGCCCGCGAGCTGGGCCTGACGAGCTAGCTGGCCCCGCGGGCTCCTCCCTTACGCGGGGAGCCCGCGCCTTCCCCTGCGGGGTGCGCTGGTCTCTGCGGGCTGCGTTGCCCCGGCGCACCCTCGCCCACCCGCCGTAGCCCTGCGGGGTGCGTTGCCTTCCGTGGGAGCATCGTGGCTGGTCGCGCAGTTCCCCGCGCCCCTAGAACCCCGTCCGTAGCCCGCAGACGAATGACGGGCCCACTATCGGGCCGCGGAAGGCAACGTGCCGCTCAGAGCTACGACGGGTGGAGATTTCAGGGAGACGGGGAACTGCGCGAGCATCCCCGGACAGCCCGAAGGCGGACACCGCACCCCGGAGGCGAACCGAGCCACAAAAAGGCGGATGGGTCAGGTTAGGTTAACCTGACCTAACCTGGGCGCGGCGCCCGGGAACCACCACGCGCCCCACGGGAGAGGCCACCCTCATGACCCAGCCGCCCCCCTTCCGCTTCTTCCCCCTCCACGTCGCGGCGACCCAGCGGCTCAGTCCCTCCCTCGTTCGCGTCACCTTCGAGGGCTTCCCGCGTCAGCGCCTCGACGACTTCGACGCCGGCGGGCGCGACCAGTCCCTGTCGCTCTTCCTCCCGCACCCCGGGCAGGACGCCCCGATCGTGCCCCTGGACGCCGGCGGCGAGGACGGCGACGGCAGCGCGATCTTCGCCGCCTGGCGGGCGCTGCCGGAGCACGTGCGCGCGGTCATGCGCTCGTACAGCGTGCGCGCCCAGCGCGACCGCTCCGACGGCACCCGCGAGTTCGACATCGACTTTGCGATACACGAGGACGGCGGCCCCGCCTGCCGCTGGGCGCTCCAGGCGGAGCCGGGGCAGCGGGCGATGGTGCTGGGGCCGGCCGTCGCGGACAACACGTCCGTGCGCTACCGGCCGCCGCAGGACACGGAGTGGACGCTGATCTGGGGCGACGAGACGGCGCTGCCCGCGGTCGCGGCGATCCTCGAATGGCTGCCGCCGGGCCTGCGCGCCAAGGTGTGGCTGGAGGTGCCGCACGCCGGGGACCGGATCGAGTTGAAGACGGACGCGCAGGCGGAGGTCGTCTGGCTGGTGCGGGCCGAGGGCGCGCCCTCGGCCGTCGAGGCCGTCGCCGCCGCCGAGTTCCCGAGCGGCACCCCGTACGCCTGGATCGCCGGCGAATCCGGCAGCGTCAAGGCGCTCCGCCGCCATCTGGTGGGCGAGCGGGGCGTCGACCGGCGCAAGGTGACCTTCGTCGGGTACTGGCGGCGCGGCATCAGCGAGGACGGCCTGCGCGAAGAGCCGGCCGGCGCCGACGAGGTCTGACACCCGGCGCCGCCCTGGGGACGCACGCCCCACGCGGCTCCGTCGCACCATCTCCACCTTTCAAACCTCCTCTCCCGCACACCTCCACACCACCGTTGGGTTTTCGGCCAAAAAGTGGCCGATCCCCGATGGGGCGGTCTTGCGCCGCCTCCCACGGACATGCATGCCCTGCCGGTCCGCGACAAACGGCGCGTCCGGGCGCAGTTTCGATGCGCCCGGACGCGGTTGCTTCCGCACCCCTGGCGCACCCCCGCCCCACCCCGCCCGACCCGGTCGCGCGCCATGCGCGACAACCGGTCAAACGGCATGTGAACAACGCCATAACCAGCGTGGCAGATCGGATCCGGAGCACAATTTCCCGGAATGGTTAGGTTAGGCTAACCTTCCCCGCGTCGCCCTCGTCCCCACTCCTGTCCTGAGGCGACCCAAGTCCCCGCATCCGGGAGGACATTGCATGCGCTCGCACCTGCTCAATGACGTAACGGCGGAGAGCTATCGGCGCTCCGTGACCGAAGGAGTCGAGCGGGTGGCGAACCGACTCGCCACAACCCGGCAGCCGTTCACCGGAGTCACCGTCGACGAACTCGCGCCGACGATCTCCGCGATCGACCTCGACCAGCCCCTGGGCGACGCCTCCGCCGCCCTGGACGAGCTGGACCGGGTGTACCTCCGGGACGCCGTCTACTTCCACCACCCGCGCTACCTGGGCCATCTGAACTGCCCGGTCGTCATCCCCGCCGTCCTCGGCGAGGCCGTCCTCTCCGCCGTGAACTCCTCCCTCGACACCTGGGACCAGAGCGTCGGCGGCACCCTCATCGAGCGCCGGCTGATCGACTGGACCGCCGGCCGCATCGGACTCGGCGACGCGGCCGACGGGGTGTTCACCAGCGGCGGCACCCAGTCCAACCTCCAGGCGCTGCTGCTCGCCCGCGAGGAGGCCAAGACCAGCGAGCTGCACCGGCTGCGCATCTTCACCTCCGAGTGCAGCCACTTCAGCGTCCAGAAGTCGGCGAAACTGCTGGGCCTCGGTCGGGACGCGGTCGTCTCCCTGCCCACCGACCGCGACCGCCGGATGCAGACCCTGGCGCTGGCCACCGAGTTGGAGCGCTGTCAGCGCGAGGGCGCGATACCCATGGCGATCGTGGCCACCGCCGGCACCACCGACTTCGGGTCGATCGACCCGCTGCCCGAGATCGCCGAGCTGGCCGAGCGGTACGGCGCCTGGATGCACGTGGACGCGGCGTACGGCTGCGGACTGCTCGCCTCCCCCACCCGCCGCCACCTCCTCGACGGCATCGAGCACGCGGACTCCGTCACGGTCGACTACCACAAGTCGTTCTTCCAGCCGGTGAGTTCCTCCGCGGTGCTGGTGCGGGACGCGGCGACGCTGCGCCACGCCACGTACCACGCGGACTACCTCAACCCCCGGCGGATGGCGGAGGAGAGGATCCCGAACCAGGTCGACAAGTCGCTCCAGACCACCCGCCGCTTCGACGCCCTCAAACTGTGGATGACCCTGCGGGTGATGGGCGCGGACGGCGTCGGCGGCCTCTTCGACGAGGTCTGCGAGCTGGCCGAGGCCGGCTGGCACGCGATCGCCGGCGACCCCCGCTACGACGTGGTCGTCCGCCCGCAGCTGTCGACCCTGGTCTTCCGCTACGTCCCCGAGGCCGTCACCAGCCCCGCCCTGATCGACCGGGCCAACCTCTACGCCCGCAAGGCGCTGTTCGCCTCCGGGGAGGCCGTGGTCGCCGGCACCAAGGTCGACGGCCGCCAGTACCTGAAGTTCACCCTGCTCAACCCCGAGACGACGGTGGACGACATCGCCGCCGTGCTCGATCTGATCGCCGGCCACGCCGAGCAGTACCTGGGAGAGAACCTTGTCCACGCCTCTTGAGCCGCCCCTCGAACCGGTCGCCGAGCCGTACGACTTCATCGGCGTCGGCCTCGGCCCCTTCAACCTGGGGCTGGCCTGCCTCACCGAGCCGATCGAGGAGCTGAACGGCCTCTTCCTGGAGTCCAAGCCCGACTTCGACTGGCACTCGGGGATGTTCCTCGAAGGCGCCCACCTCCAGACGCCGTTCATGTCGGACCTGGTCACCCTGGCCGACCCGACGTCGCCGTACTCCTTCCTCAACTACCTGAAGCAGTCGGGCCGGCTGTACTCCTTCTACATCCGGGAGAACTTCTACCCGCTGCGGACCGAGTACAACGACTACTGTCGCTGGGCCGCCGCCCAACTCGGCTGCGTGCGCTTCAACACCACGGTCACCCGCATCGAGCACGCCGACGACCTCTACCGCGTCCACACCGCCGACGGCTCCGTGCTGTCCGCCCGCCGCATCGTGCTGGGCACCGGCACCCCGCCGTACGTCCCCGAGACCTGCCGCGACCTCGGCGGTGACTACCTGCACAACTCCCAGTACGTGCACCACAGGGAAGCGCTCCAGGCCAAGGAGTCGATCACGCTCGTCGGCAGCGGCCAGAGCGCCGCGGAGATCTACTACGACCTGCTCTCCGAGATCGATGTCCACGGCTACCGGCTGAACTGGGTCACCCGCTCGCCGCGCTTCTTCCCGCTCGAATACACCAAGCTGACGCTGGAGATGACCTCCCCGGAGTACATCGACTACTACCACGGGCTGCCGGAGAAGACCCGCTACCGGCTGGAGACCCAGCAGAAGGGCCTGTTCAAGGGCATCGACGGCGACCTCATCGACGCCATCTTCGACCTGCTCTACCAGAAGAACCTCAAGGGCCCGGTCCCCACCCGACTGCTCACCAACTCCGCCCTCAACGGCGCGAGCTACGACGAGGAGTCCGGCACGTACGCCCTCGAACTGCGTCAGGAGGAGCAGGGCAAGGACTACGAGCTGCACACGGAGGGCCTGATCCTGGCCACCGGCTACAAGTACGAGCCGCCGGCCTTCCTCGCACCACTGCACGACCGCATCCGCTGGGACGGCAAGGGCCGCTTCGACGTCGCCCGGAACTACTCCGTCGACACCGTCGGCCGCGAGATCTTCCTCCAGAACGCGGGCGTGCACACGCACTCGATCACCTCGCCCGACCTGGGCATGGGTGCGTACCGCAATGCCTACATCATCGGCGAAATGCTCGGCTCCGAGTACTACGCCGTGGAGAAGACGATCGCGTTCCAGGAGTTCTCGGTATGACCACCCCCCGCCCGCTGGGATTCACCGTACGACCGCTCGACCCCCTCACCGACGCCGAGTTGGTGCACGGCTGGGTCACCCACCCCAAAGCCGGGTTCTGGCTGATGTCCGACTTCAAGCTCCAGGACGTCGAGCGGGAGTACATGGCGATCGCGGCGAGCGAGCACCACCACGCCTTCATCGGGCACGGCGCGGACGGCGCGCCGGTCTTCCTGATGGAGCGGTACGACCCGGCGCACGTCGAGCTGGTGGGTCTGTACGACCACCGGCCCGGCGACGTCGGCATGCACTTCCTCGTCGCGCCGACCGACACCCCGGTGCACGGCTTCACCCGGGCCGTGATCACCGCCGTCATGCACACGCTGTTCGCCGATCCGGCGACCGAGCGCGTGGTCGTCGAGCCCGACGTGGGCAACGCTGCGGTGCACTCGCTCAACGCGTACGTCGGCTTCGAGATCGTCCGACGGATCAGCAAGCCGGAGAAGGACGCCCATCTGAGCGTCTGCACCCGCAAGTCCTTCGAGAACAGCGTCGCGGTGGCGACCGGTCGGGCGGTGGCCCGATGACCGCCGCCGACGCCGTGGCGCACCTGACGCCCGAGCTGTGGGAACGCGCCAACCGGCTGCTGGTGCGCAAGGCGCTCGCCGAGTTCGCCCACGAGCGGCTGCTGACGCCCGAGCCGGTCGGCGACGCACCCGACGCACCCGGGGACGCCGCCGCCTACCGGGTGCTGAGCGACGACGCGGGCACCGAGTACCGCTTCACCGCCCGCCGCTTCGCCCTCGACCACTGGCACGTCGACGCCGACTCCGTCACCCGCCACCGCGACGGCGCCGCCCTGCCGCTGGACGCGCTGGACTTCTGCACCGAGCTGCGCGGAGCGCTCGGCCTGCGCGACGAGGTCCTCCCGGTCTACCTGGAGGAGATCTCCTCCACGCTGGCCGGCACGGCGTACAAGCTCGCCAAGCCGGCGGTGAGCGCGGCGGAGCTGGCCGCGGCCGACTTCCAGGCGATCGAGACCGGGATGACCGAGGGCCACCCCTGCTTCGTCGCCAACAACGGCCGCCTCGGCTTCGGCGTCCACGAGTACCTGTCGTACGCCCCGGAGGCGGCCAGCGAGATCCGGCTGATCTGGCTCGCGGCCCGCCGTGACCGCGCCACCTTCACCTCCGGCGCCGACCTGGACTACGACACCCTGGTCCACGACGAGCTGGGCGAGGAGACGCTCGCCCGGTTCGGGGCGCGGATGAAGGAACTGGGGCTCGACCTCGCCGAGTACTACCTGCTGCCCGTGCACCCCTGGCAGTGGTGGAACAAGCTCTCCGTCACCTTCGCCGGCGAGGTCGCCCGGCAGCACCTGGTCTTCCTCGGCCCCGGGGACGACGAGTACCTCGCCCAGCAGTCCATCCGGACCTTCTTCAACACCAGCGCGCCGCACAAGCACTACGTCAAGACCTCGCTGTCGGTCCTCAACATGGGCTTCATGCGCGGTCTGTCGGCGGCGTACATGAAGGCCACCCCGGCGATCAACGACTGGCTGGCGGCGCTCATCGACCGGGACGAGGTGCTGCGGGCCAGCCGCTTCTCGATCATCCGCGAGCACGCGGCCGTCGGCTACCACCACCGGCAGTACGAGGCGGCGACCGACCGCCACTCCGCGTACCGCAAGATGCTGGCGGCGCTGTGGCGGGAGAGCCCGGTGCCCGCGCTGGCCCCCGGCGAACGCCTCGCCACCATGGCGTCGCTGCTGCACGTGGACCGCACCGGGGCGTCCTTCGCCGGCGCGCTGATCGACGCGTCGGGGCTCGCGCCCACCGCGTGGCTGCGCGGCTACCTGGACAGCTACCTCACGCCTGTGCTGCACAGCTTCTACGCGTACGACCTGGTCTACATGCCGCACGGGGAGAACGTGATCCTGGTCCTCGGGCCCGACGGCGCGGTACGGCGCACGGTCTTCAAGGACATCGCGGAGGAGATCGCGGTCCTGGACCCGGACGCGGTGCTGCCGCCGACGGTGGAGCGCATCCGCGCCGACGTCCCCGACGGGATGAAGCTGCTGTCGATCTTCACGGACGTCTTCGACTGCTTCCTGCGCTTCCTGGCGGCGACGCTGGTGGCCGAGGGACGCACGACGGAGGACGCCTTCTGGCGGACCGTGGCGGAGTGCGTGCGCGGCTACCAGGAGTCCGTGCCGCACCTGGCGGACAAGTTCGCGGAGTACGACCTGTTCGCGCCCGAGTTCGCGCTCTCCTGCCTCAACCGGCTCCAGCTGCGCGACAACCGGCAGATGCTCGACCTCGCGGACCCCGCCGGCGCGCTCCAACTCGTCGGCACGCTCCGCAACCCGCTGGCTGATCCAGCCACCTGAGCCGGGCGGGCACCCCTGAACACGGTCCCTCGGGGGTGCCCGTCCTCTTCGCTCCGTGCTACTCGCTCGCCCACTCGACCTTCGGGGACGGGTGGTAGGCGATGCCCAGCGCGGTCAGTCGCCTGCCCTGGTCCACCAGTCGCTCGTGGAAACCCTCCCAGGGCAGGTCACCGCGCGACCAGCCCTTCTCCGCCGCGCCCAGCAGCCGCGGGAAGGCCATCAGCTCCAGCTCGGCGTTGGTGCTGAGCGTCTCGGTCCACAGCGGCGCCTCGACCCCGAGCACCGCCTCCGCCGGCACGCCCTCCTCGGCGAAGTACGTCGCCGGGTCCCAGTCGTAGGAGCGGTCGACCTCCACCAGGCCGGCCCAGCGCAGCCCCAGCGCGAACTCCTCGTCGTACTTCATGTCGAGGTAGGCGCGGTCCGCCGGGGACAGGATCAGCCGTGCGCCGGCGCGCACCGCCGCCGCCACCTGCTCCCGCTCCTCCTTCTTCGTCTCGTCCGTGCCCCAGTACTGCACCCAGGCGCCGTCGGCGACCGCGGTGCCCGTGACCTGGTGCCAGGCGATGACCTCCTTGCCGTGCCGCGCCACCGACTCCTGCGCCTTCGCCATGATCGCGGCGTAGTCCTCGGCGCTGGTGTTGTCGGCCTCGTCGCCGCCGATGTGGAGGCGGTCGCCGGGGGTGATGGCGGCGATCTCCCGGATCACGTCGTCCATGAAGTCGTACGTCACCGGCTTGTCCGCGGACAGCGAGCTGAAGCCGACCTCGGTGCCGGTGTACAGCTCCGGGGCCTGCCCGTCGGGGTTCAGCTCGGCGTACGAGGCGAGCGCCGCGTTGGTGTGGCCCGGGACGTCGATCTCGGGGATGACGTCCAGGTGGTGGGCGGCGGCGTACTCGACCAGCTCCCGGAACTCCTCCTTGGTGTAGAAGCCGCCCGTGCCGGCCACCGAGGTGGAGCCGCCGACGGCGGTGAGCCGCGGCCAGGAGTCGACGGCGATGCGCCAGCCCTGGTCGTCCGTGAGGTGCAGGTGCAGGGTGTTGATCTTGTACAGGGCGAGTTGGTCGACGTAGCGCTTGACCTGCTCGACGGTGAAGAAGTGCCGGGAGACGTCGAGCATGGCGCCGCGGTAGGGATAGCGGGGCACGTCGGTGATGGTGCCGCCGGGCACGGTCCACGGCCCGGGCTGCACGGAGTCCGCCTCCACCGCGTGCGGCAGCAGCTGGCGCAGGGTCTGCACCCCGTGGAAGAGCCCGGCCGGCTCGCGGGCCGTCAGCAGGACGCCGTCCCCGGTGGACTCCAGGCGGTAGCCCTCCTCGCCGAGTTCGCCCGCGGTGGCGTCCAGGCGCAGTTGTACGCCGTCGGCGCCGGAGCCAGGGGTCACCGGCAGCGGGTACCCGGTGGACGGCCGCAGGTATCCGGCCAGCTGGTCGCCAACGGCGCGCACCCCGGGCACGTCGTCGACCCGGATCGCGGTGGCGGAGGTGATCGTGTACGGCGTGCCGCCCGGTTCCACGGACGAGGGCGCGGGAACGACGTTCCCGAGGGCGGACACGGGGGTGGGATCGGAGTCGGGCGACCGGAGGTTCGTCCGGGACACACTCACGGGCTGGTTCCCTTCAACAGACGTCGAGCCTCGCGCCATCGTCCCCGACTCGGGCATCCAGGTCTAGACCAAGCCCGGCCCATCGCGACCCACGGAACCCTCGGCCCCGCACTCCGACCCGTGCGGGGGTGGAAGAATCCCCTTCATGGCCATGGCGGAAATCATCCAGAAGGACGGCACCTGGACCTTCGACGGGGACACCGTCCGCATCGTCCCGGGGTTCGACAAGGGCGTCGGTCTGCTGCGCAGGACGCTCGGCGAACTCGCGGTGCCGCTGGAGGCCGTCGCCGGGGCGTCGTTCGAGCCGGGCCGGAGGTCCGGGCGACTGCGACTGCGACTGCGCAACGGCGCCGATCCGCTGCTCCAGCTCACCGGGGGCCGGCTGCGGGACGGCTCGGACCCGTACGCGCTCTCCGTCGACAACGACCGCAGCGGGGTCGCCGAGTACTTCGTGGACGAGGTGCGCAACGCCCTGGTCATCGAGCAGATCGACGCCGACCCGACCTGGCGCTATCTGCTGCCGGGGCCGCCGCTGCCGATCAGCGCGAGCGCCGGCGATGCCACCGTCGACTTCGACGGCGAGCAGATCAGGCTCACCTGGAACTGGAAGACGGAGGAGTCCAAGGCGTCCGGCGGGCCCCGCACCGTCGACCTCGTGGACGTGCACTCCGTCGACTGGCAGCCGTCGGGCGGCCTGGAGAACGGCTTCCTGCGCTTCGGCGTCGCCAAGGACCGCTCCGCGACACCGGCGAAGTACGACCCGTACGCCGTCGACCTGTGGGGCTTCCGCAAGGATCCGCTGATGGCGCTGGTGGGCGCGGCCGTGGTGGCCCGGCTGCCGCATCCGTACGCGCCGGCCGAGCCCGCAGCCGCGCTCGCGGCGCCCGCCCCCTCCCTCACGAAGGCGGCGACGCCTGAGGTGCCGCCCGCCGCCGCGGCCGACTCCGCCGACGGCAAGGCCGACGGGGGCGACCGGGGCGACCGGGGCGACGAGACGGACGCACTGCTGCGCCGGCTGCGCGAGCTGGGCGAACTGCACCGGACCGGCATACTCACGGACGACGAGTTCAGCACCGCGAAGCAGGCCCTGCTCAAGCGGTTGTGACCCGTCCCACAGCGCTCCGATACACCCGTCTGCCGTCGGTTTCCATGAATCCTGCCCGGAATCGGGCAGGATTCTTGCATTCGAACGTATCGACCCACCAGTATCTACGGGTGCTCGAACACCGCCAGCCGAGTCGTCCGTCATCCTCCGCGCCGCGGGCCGTGCAGCCCGCGCACGCGCACGACGACCTCATAGACCACCTCGTCCGCAGCACCGCGCTCCAGCGCGGTGAGGCGGTGCGGGTGGTGCTCGACGTGCTGGCGTACTTCGACGAGAAGACAGAGACCTACGTCCGCCGGCGCCACCGCGAACTGCAGTCGGCGGGCCTGGCGAACGCGGAGATCTTCGAGCGGATCGCCACCGAACTGCCGCACCGCGCGGTCGCACCGCCGGAGCTCTCGCTCCGCCAGCTGCGCCGCATGGTCTACGGCTGACGGCGGCACACCGCGAAGGCCGTCGGCCGACGAGCGCCGACCGACGGTGACCAGGGATCTCCCACCTATGGAGGGGCAAAACCTTTATGTGCGGAATTGTCGGATACATCGGCAAGCGTGATGTGGCACCGCTGCTGCTGGAGGGCCTCCAGCGACTGGAGTACCGGGGGTACGACTCGGCGGGCCTGGTGATCACCAGCCCCAAGGCCGCCGGTCTGAAGATGGTCAAGGCCAAGGGCCGGGTCCGCGACCTGGAGGCCCGGGTGCCCAAGCGGTTCGCCGGCACCACCGGCATCGCGCACACCCGCTGGGCCACCCACGGCGCCCCCAGCGACGAGAACGCCCACCCGCACCTCTCCCTCGACGAGAAGGTCGCCGTCGTCCACAACGGCATCATCGACAACGCGTCCGACCTGCGCGCCCGGCTGGAGGCCGAGGGCGTCGTCTTCGCCTCCGAGACCGACACCGAGGTGCTCACCCACCTGATCGCGCGCTCCGCCGCCGAGACGCTGGAGGAGAAGGTCCGCCACGCCCTCAAGGTCGTCGAGGGCACCTACGGCATCGCCGTGATGCACGCCGACTTCACCGACCGCATCGTGGTCGCCCGCAACGGCTCCCCGGTCGTCCTCGGGATCGGCGAGAAGGAGATGTTCGTCGCCTCCGACGTCGCCGCCCTGGTCGCCCACACCCGCCAGGTCGTCACCCTCGACGACGGCGAGATGGCCACCCTCAAGGCCGACGACTTCCGCACCTACACCACCGAGGGCTCGACCACCACGGCCACGCCCACCACGGTGGAGTGGGAGGCCGAGTCGTACGACATGGGCGGCCACGACACGTACATGCACAAGGAGATCTGCGAGCAGGCGGACGCGGTGGACCGCGTGCTGCGCGGCCGGATCGACGACCGCTTCTCCACCGTGCACCTCGGCGGCCTCAACCTGGACGCCCGCGAGGCCCGCTCCATCCGCCGGGTCAAGATCCTCGGCTGCGGCACCTCGTACCACGCGGGCATGATCGGCGCCGGGCTGATCGAGTCGCTGGCCCGGATCCCCGCGGACGCCGAGCCCGCCTCCGAGTTCCGCTACCGCAACCCGGTCGTCGACCCGGACACCCTCTACGTCGCGGTCTCCCAGTCCGGCGAGACGTACGACGTGCTCGCCGCCGTCCAGGAGCTCAAGCGCAAGGGCGCACGGGTGCTGGGCGTGGTGAACGTGGTCGGCTCCGCGATCGCGCGCGAGGCCGACGGCGGCGTGTACGTCCACGCCGGCCCCGAGGTCTGCGTGGTGTCGACGAAGTGCTTCACCAACACCGTCGTCGCCTTCGCGCTCCTCGCGCTCCACCTCGGCCGGATCCGCGACCTGTCGGTCTCCGAGGGCAAGCGGATCATCGAGGGCCTGCGCCGGCTGCCGGAGCAGATCGCCGAGATCCTCCAGGCCGAGGACGACGTCAAGAAGCTCGCCGAGGAGTACGCCGGGGCGCAGTCGATGATGTTCATCGGACGGGTCCGCGGCTATCCGGTGGCCCTGGAGGCGTCCTTGAAGCTCAAGGAGATCTCCTACATCCACGCCGAGGCGTACCCGGCCTCCGAGCTGAAGCACGGGCCGCTCGCGCTGATCGAGCCCGCGCTGCCGACCGTGGCGATCGTCCCCGACGACGACCTGCTGGAGAAGAACCGGGCCGCGCTGGAGGAGATCAAGGCCCGCAGCGGTCGCATCCTCGCCGTGGCCCACCGCGAGCAGGAGAAGGCCGACCACACCGTCGTCGTGCCGAAGAACGAGCCCGAGCTGGACCCGATCCTGATGGGCATCCCGCTCCAGCTCTTCGCGTACCACACCGCGCTGGCCATGGGCCGGGACATCGACAAGCCGCGCAACCTGGCGAAGTCCGTCACCGTGGAGTGACGCCCGGGCACAGCCGTTCCCCCGCGCGTCGCCACCTCCTCGCGCGGGGGAACGTCAGCAGCCGGTGCGTACGACCGATCGGCACCGGCCTGCGCCCGCTCGGCCGGTGGCCGTCACTCCCCGACCGGCGGCGCGTGCGGCGGGAAGACGCCCGTCCTCCGCGACCGTCCGCGGCGGGCTCCCGTTCCGTCCTGTGGAGTTGTCGCGGGCGACGACGGCCCGGCGACCGCTATGTACCCTCCACCAACGCACGATGCACCTCTACGCACCAGTAGAGTTCCGCGGGCCTTCGTCGAACCACGCCCGGTACGGGGTGAGTTGACCCCGCATCACGCAGTGCGGGTCGGGGTCCGCGCCGGGGTGAGGGGCACGGTCCGGGTCAGGGGATGACGACGACGGGGCGCTGCGCCCGGCGGGCGAGGCGGCCGGCCACCGAACCGAAGATGCGGCCGACGATGCCGTGCGTCGAGCCCACCACGATGGCGTCGGCGGAGTACTCCCGGCCGACCTCCTCCAACTCGTGGCAGATGTCACCGCCCCGCTCCACCAGGATCCACGGCACCTCGGAGAGGTAGTCCGCGCAGGCCAACTCCAGGCCCAACACCTCGGTGCGGTGGTCGGGGACGTCCACGAAGACCGGGGGCTCGCAGCCCGCCCAGACCGTCGTGGGCAGTCGGTTCGCCACGTGGACGATGATCAGGCCGGAGCCGGAGCGGCGCGCCATGCCGATCGCGTACGCGAGCGCCCGCTCGCTGGAGGTCGATCCGTCGAAGCCGACGACGACTCCGTGCCGGAAGGCCGGATCGCAGGAATGGCGTGCTTCTTCAGCCGCTTGCAGATCCGACAGGGGGTCGGCTACCTGCTTGCGGTCCGCGGGTTCGGGGATCTCGTGACCGGCCATCGGTGTCTCGGCGAAGGAGTCCTCAGTGGGAGGGGAGAACAAGTGGACAGACGTTGACGGTGCTGTGTCCGGGAATCATCTTCCCTGGCCCATACCCGCAAGGGTACGGCGACACTCCTCTCATGCCCAGAGGTGACCGCCCCAATCGGGCAGTTTCAGGGAGCATGCCTCAGGCCCTCCGGGTTGGCAATGCCATCTGGCGTCTACAGCGGTCTAGACAGCTGGCGGCGTTCGAGCAGCCGGGCCGAGCCCGTGCGTGGCGCATCCGCATCCCTCCTGGTCACACCGGGGAGCCCGCCGAACGCGGGCGGTGACCGTTCGGGCGCCGTCCATGTGGTCGAGGTGTTCCGCGCCGCAGTGACCGGAAGGCGGCGGTCCTCGTTGGCACCTCGGTCACCCCGCAGCCCAGAGGGAGATTCCGTGCCCGCGCACTCGTCCGCCGCCGCGTCCTGCACCGCCGATCGCAGCGCCTCCCGGCCCGCCTCCGGCGCCGGGCCCGGGGACGTGGGCGCGCCCCGGCGGGACTCCGCGCCGCCGTGCACCTGCCCCGCCCCCGGCACGGGCCCCGACGCGGCGGGCGAAGTGGTCCGCTGGGCGGCCTTCAGCTGTCTGCTCGTACCGGTCGTGCTCGTGGTGTACGGGGCGTCCATCGGCGGTGCGACCGCCGTCGCGCTGGGGCTCGCCGCGGTGACCGCGGCCTGTCGGATGCTGTTGCGGCACTCGGAGCGCAACGCGGCGCGGGCGCGGGCGGACGAGCCGTCGACGTCGCGCCACCGGCGCCCTCCCGAGGAGCCGGGTGCGCCGGTGCGCAAAGGCGTGGAACGCACCCCCGGCGGCTGAGTTCAGCCGTCGTCGTCGCACAGCCACACCCGTATAGTTTCAGCCAACTTCGCACCACCCCCGACCCCTTGGGCAAATGGCCCGAGAACCCCCTTGTCACCAGGCAGGGAAGCGTCTCCGGCGGCCTGCGCACCCTACGTGGACGGGCCATGCACGTCAGGCGCACTTCCCTGTGGAGCTTGCAGATGGAACGCTTCGTGATCGAATGCTTCGCGCCAAGTTCCCAGGCAGACATAGCGGGGCATGACGAACTTGTCTCGTCGGTGCCACGGGACGCAGTAGATTCGATCATGAGTATCGAAGGCCCGAGTACTCGTGCAAAACCGAGGGGAAAAGTGCAGGAGCGAACGGCCCGGAAAGAACGGGGAGACGCGAACACCGAGGGGGGCTTAGCGTCATGAGTCAGGACTCCGCCGCACCGGAGGCAGCACGAAAGCTCTCCGGGCGTCGGCGCCGGGAAGTCGTCGCCGTACTGCTGTTCAGCGGCGGCCCCATCTTTGAGAGTTCCATACCGCTTTCGGTGTTCGGGATTGACCGCCAGGACGCCGGAGTACCTCGCTATCGACTGCTCGTCTGCGCAGGCGAGGAGGGTCCGCTGCGGACCACGGGCGGTCTTGAGCTGACCGCACCGTACGGTCTCGAAGCGATCGGCCGCGCGGGCACCGTCGTGGTGCCGGCCTGGCGGTCGATCACCTCGCCGCCGCCGCCCGAGGCGCTGGAAGCGCTGCGCCGCGCACACGAGGAAGGCGCCCGCATAGTCGGACTGTGCACGGGAGCCTTCGTGCTCGCCGCGGCCGGTCTGCTGGACGGCCGCCCGGCGACCACGCACTGGATGTACGCGCCCACGCTGGCGAAGCGGTATCCGTCCGTGCACGTCGATCCGCGCGAGCTCTTCGTCGACGACGGCGATGTGCTCACCTCCGCCGGAACGGCGGCCGGAATCGATCTCTGTTTGCACATCGTGCGTACGGATCACGGCACGGAGGCCGCCGGTGCGCTCGCGCGCAGGCTGGTCGTACCGCCCCGGCGCAGCGGTGGGCAGGAACGCTATCTGGACAGGTCTTTACCAGAGGAAATCGGGTCGGACCCGCTGGCCGAGGTCGTCTCGTGGGCGCTGGAACACCTTCACGAACAGTTCGACGTGGAGACCCTGGCGGCCCGGGCGTACATGAGCCGGCGCACCTTCGACCGGCGATTCCGCTCACTGACCGGCAGTGCGCCGCTCCAGTGGTTGATCACCCAGCGGGTGCTCCAGGCCCAGCGGCTGCTGGAGACCTCGGACTACTCGGTGGACGAGGTGGCGGGCCGCTGCGGCTTCCGCTCCCCCGTCGCGCTGCGCGGCCACTTCCGGCGCCAGCTCGGCTCGTCCCCGGCGGCCTACCGGGCCGCGTACCGGGTGCGTCGCCCCCAGGGCGACTCCGCGCCGCCGGCGGTCGAATCGGTGGTGCCGATCCAGGCCCGGCGCGCTGCGGGTCCGGGCGGACCGGGCGGGCCCCCGCCCGAGCTGGGGAAACCCCCGTCGGGTGCGTACGTGACAGGTCCGGGACGTCCCAGTCTGCCCGGTCAGCGGAGTGCGCCATAAAGTGGACGCATGAACGACCGCATGGTGTGGATCGACTGCGAGATGACCGGGCTCTCGCTGGCGGACGACGCACTCATTGAGGTGGCCGCGCTGGTCACCGACTCGGAACTGAACGTGCTCGGCGAAGGGGTGGACATCGTCGTCCGCCCGCCGGACGCGGCGCTGGAGTCGATGCCCGAGGTGGTGCGGCAGATGCACACCGCCTCGGGCCTCCTCGACGAGCTGGCGGGCGGCACCACGCTCGCCGACGCCGAGGCGCAGGTCCTGGCGTACGTGCGGGAGCACGTCAAGGAGCCCCGCAAGGCTCCCCTCTGCGGGAACTCGGTCGGCACCGACCGCGGCTTCCTGGCCCGGGACATGGCGGCGCTGGAGCAGTACCTCCACTACCGGATCGTCGACGTGTCCTCCGTGAAGGAGCTGGCGCGGCGCTGGTACCCGAGGGCGTACTTCAACAGCCCGGAGAAGAACGGGAACCACCGGGCACTGGCGGACATCCGCGAGTCCATCGCGGAGCTGCGGTACTACCGCGAGGCGGTCTTCGTGCCGCAGCCCGGCCCGGACTCCGAGACCGCGAAGGCGATCGCAGCGAAGCACGTGGTGCCCGCGGACACGCCCTAGGGCCTGTCTTACGGATCAGGCTGGATCAGGGAGCGGGGTCTGGTGTCGTGGATCTCAAGGCGGAGGAGGGAGTCAATGCGGAGTATTGGCGACCGACGACAACGCGGAGAGGCGCGACACCAGGGCACGCGAGCCCAGCAAGATCCGTAAGACAGGCCCTAGGGCCCCGTAGCCGCCCTCGGGGCCCTTCGGGGCCCCGGCGGCGGGGTTCCCGGAAACCGTGGCGCGAGCACCCTCCGGAAGCCTGTACACTTTTTCTCGGCCGGTCGGAAGAACGACCGGTCATGGTGGGTGTAGCTCAGCTGGTAGAGCACCTGGTTGTGGTCCAGGATGCCGCGGGTTCGAGTCCCGTCACTCACCCTGATTGATCAAGGGCCCCGGTCGAGAGACCGGGGCCCTTGGCTTTGTGCCGGGGAGCGTACGGCCACGGGGCCCTCTCCCACGCCGGCGGCGTCAGGCGGCTCGATGCGCGCTCACCGCGCCGGTGCGCGGCCCTCGGGGTCAGGCTCGCCCCTGGCGATGCCGAGGGCCGCCAGAACGGCGCGTACGCCCGCGAGCGCCGCCGTCGGGTCGGACTCCACGGCGAGGGTCTGCACTTCGAGGAAGCCCCCTCGACCTCCGGCACGGGGTTCGGCGGCACGCGGCCGACAAGAAAGCGCGCGTCCCGGTCGGATGTGGGGGGGTGGGGCCGACCGGGACGCGCGTGTGGGGGGTGTGGTGCCGGTGGATCGTGACCCCGTCGGCGGCGCGGCGAGGTGAAGAGCACGTTAGCGATTCATAAACCGGCATCCAGCGCATAGCGGACGGGGGGCGCGGTTTTTAGGGCCGCCTTAAGGGCAGCATCGGCTTCAGTTAATCTCCGGGACGCCCTCGGGGTGCGGCGCGGCTCAGACGTCGCCGCGGACCCGGCGCCCCGCTGCGATCAGGGTACGCCGGCGGTCCGGGCCGCGGTGACCGCGGCGGCGCTCTTCGACGGCGCCCGGGGCGGTGCCGAGGCCGATCCAGATGCGCACCTCGGTGCCGCCGAGGACCGAGCTGCCGATGCGGACGTCCCCGCCGGTCGACTCGGCGACCCTGCGCACGATGTCCAGGCCGAGGCCGGTGGAGCCGTCGCGGGCGCCGCTGTTGCCGCGGGCGAGCGCGGCTGCGGGGTCGGCGATGCCGGGGCCCGCGTCGGAGACCAGCACGATGACCGCGTCCTCGCCGTTGTGCACGTCGACGGAGAAGGCGGTGCCCTCCGAGGTGTGGCGGAAGACGTTGCCCAGCAGGGCGTCGAGGGCCGCGGCCAGCTCGGGGCGGGCGACGGGGATGCGCACCGGGCGGTCGGTGCCGGCGACCCGCACCTTGCGGCCCTCGTCCTCGGCGAGCGCGGACCAGAAGTCCATACGCTCGCGCACGACTTCGGAGACGTCGCAGCCGGCGCCCGGGCCGACCGCCGTGGTCTGCGGCTTCGCCTCGCGCGCGGTGCGGATGATGATGTCGACCTCCCGCTCCAACTGCTCGACGGCGGCCCGGGTCTGCTCGGCTGCGGGCCCTTCACCGAGCGAGGCCGCGTTCAGCCGCAGCACGGTGAGCGGGGTGCGCAGCCGGTGGGAGAGGTCGGCGGCCATCTCGCGCTCGTTGGCGAGCAGTTGGACGACCTGGTCGGCCATCGCGTTGAAGGCGATCGCGGCGGACCGCAGCTCGGTCGGGCCCTCTTCGGGCACGCGGGCGCCCAGCCGGCCCTCCCCCAGCTCGTGGGCCGCGCCGGCGAGCCGTTGGGCGGAGCGCACCATCCGTACGCCGAGGCGGTCGGCGACCGCGACGGAGCCGACGATCAGCGCGAGGCCGACGCCGGCGAGCATCAGCCAGGCGGTGACCACGCCCGTGCTCATCTCGCCGCTGGGGACGAAGACTTCGACGACCGCGACCCGATTGTCATTGATCACGGTCGGTTGGAGCAGGACGGAGCCGCCGGTGACGTGGGTGGTGGCGGCGCGGCGCAGGTCCAGGACGAGTTCCTGGTCGGCCTCGCCGGCCCGCTGCGTGCCGATGTCCACGGGGCCCCTGCCGTCGGGGCCGGCCGGGACGTGCACCGACATCCGCCCGGCGGCCCCCGCCTGGGTGGCCTGGACCGCGACCTCCAGGGGGGCGCGCTCGGTGGTGATCGACAGGGTGGGGGCGATGGCGGCGGCCTGGCGTTCGGCGTTGGTGAGCGCTCTGTCCTGCGCCATCTCCTTGATCACCAGTCCCAGCGGTACGGCGAAGGCGACCACGACCATCACGGTGACGGCCAGTGCGACCTTGACCAGCGCCCATCTCATCTCTGATGACCTCGTTGGTGTTCTGTTTGTCCGGTGGGGGGTTCGAGCTTCACTCCGACGCCGCGGAGCGTGTGCAGATAGCGCGGCCGGGCCGCCGTCTCGCCGAGCTTGCGCCGCAGCCAGCTCAGGTGGACGTCGATGGTCTGGTCGTCGCCGTAACTCTGCTGCCAGACCTGGGCGAGCAGTTCCTTGCGGGGCACGACCACGCCGGGCCGGCCGGCGAGGAAGGTCAGCAGGTCGAACTCCCGGCGGGTCAGATCGAGGGGGGAGCCGTCGAGTTCGGCCTGGCGGCGCAGTGGATCGATGGAGAGTCCGCCCACCTGGATCACACGTGACGGCGGGTCCTCCCCGGCCGCGACGCGGGATCGCCGCAGCACGGCCGCCATCCTTGCGGACAGATGCTCCACGGAGAAGGGTTTGGTGAGGTAGTCGTCGGCACCGTCGTTCAACAGCCGTACGATCTCGGCCTCGTCGTCGCGCGCGGTGGCGATGATCACCGGCACGTTGGTGATGCCGCGCAGCATCTTCAGCGCTTCGGAGCCGTCCAGATCGGGCAGGCCGAGGTCGAGGATGACCACGTCGAACCGGAAATGAGCAACCTCACGCAGCGCCTCCAGGGCCGTGCCGACGCTCCGCACCGTGTGGGACGCCTCGGTCAGGTGCCGGATCAGAGCGGAGCGCACGAACTGGTCGTCCTCGACCACGAGCACACTTGCCATGGGCCGCACCGTACGCCATACGGAGTACCCGGGGCCCCACCCGAGTGACCGTTCGCGCAGTCGTTCGCCACCGGGGACGGGGAGTTGGGAAGCGCGTGATATGCGGAGCAGGCCGATCCTCTTGGGGACACGAGTGGGTTGTGTGGTGCAGTATGGCCCCGATGCGTAGAGGACTTGTACATGCCATTGCGTGGTCGCTGTCCACCGGGGCCGCGGTCACGTTGACGTGGTGGGGCGTGCACACGGTGATGTCCGGGACCGCTTACGACCGGCCGCGCGCCGTGCCCATCAACGCCGGGGACACCCCCACCACGCAGGCCAAGCCCCGCGTCTCCAGCACCCATCGGCCCCCGCCCACCTCCGCGACGCAGGAGCCGGAGGGCAAGCAGGGCGAGGCGGAGTCGGAGAAGGCGCCGGGGACTTCGCTCGCGAAGGGCCGCGGTCCGTCCGCCCGGCCGAGCGTCGACCAGCCGGTCGCGGACCGGCCGACCACCGCGCCCGACAGCCCGCCGGCGAAGCCGTCCGGGGAGGTCCGGGGCGAGACGGTCGAGGGCGGCAGGGCCGTGTTCGTCCTGCACGAGGCGTCGGCGGAGCTGGAGTTGGCGACGCCCAACCCGGGCTGGCAGGTGCAGGTCTACCGGGACACGACCTGGATCCGGGTCGCCTTCACCAAGGACGGGCGCGAACAGTCGGTGTTCTGCGTGTGGAACGCGGGTCCGCCGAAGTTCGAGTTCTACGAATCGCCCTGAGGCCGCGCTCCAAGGCGCGGCTCAGCGGAAGGCGTCGGGGGGCGGCGCGGGCGATGGCCGGGCGTCGGCGTCGGTCACCGGGGCGGCGCCCCCGGTGAAGTCGAGGAGGGCACGGCCGTGCTCCACCCGCCCCGGATGCGGATCGCTCGCCACCCTTCGGGTCAGCTCCGCGATCGGCAGCTCGCCGTCCGAGCCCACCAGCACCGCGTTGCCGAAGCGCCGGCCGCGCAGCACGACCGGGTCGGCGGCCAGCGCGCACTCACCGAAGGCCACGGCGACGGTGGCGACTTGGGCGCGCAGATGGGCCAGCGGCGGGCCGTCGGTGAGGTTGGCCGCGTACCAACCCCCGGCCGCCAGCACCCGGCGGACCTCGCCGAGGAACTCCACGCTCGTGAGGTGAGCCGGGGTGCGGGCGCCGCTGAAGACGTCCGCGATCACCAGGTCGGCCCAGGCGTCCGGCACCTTGCCCAGGGCGGCGCGGGCGTCCGCGGTCCGCACCCGGATGCGCGCCCGCGGATCCCACGGCACGTGCGTGCGGACGAACTGGACCAGCCCCTGGTCCACCTCGACGACCTGCTGCGTGGAGCGGGGCCGGGTGGCCGCGACGTACCGGGCGAGGGTGCACGCGCCGCCGCCCAGGTGCAGCACGCGCAGCGGCCGGCCCGGCGGGGCCGCGAGGTCCGCCACGTGGCCTAGGCGCCGCTGGTACGCGAAGGACAGGTGCGTCGGGTCGGCCAGGTCGACGTGGGACTGCGGGGCGCCGTCGAGCAGCAGCGTCCAGGCGCGCGGACGCTCCGGGTCCGGCACCAACTCCGCCGTACCGCCGTCCACCCGGGCGACCACGGATTCCTCTCCGCGCCGCCGACCGCTCTTCGCCACCCGCCCATTATCGACATCGAAGAAGCGTTTCGCCTGATGGGGGCGGGCAGTGCGGCGCCGGGGCCTCAGCTACAGCGGTCGGCGGCCTCGATCAGCCGGGCCGCCTCGCCGAGCGCCTCCCGCAGCACCTCCGGGTCGGTGACCTCCTCCCGGCCGTCGGGTGGCAGCAGCCACCTCCGGCCGCAGGCGGGGATGGTCTGGTGCCCGAGCAGCCGCGGCCCCGGCCCCTCGGTCCTCGTACACGCGCTGCCGGGCACGTCCCAGTCGCCGGCCGTGCCGGACGGTACGAGGAAACCGAGGGTGTCGCACTCCCCGTCGTGGAGGACCGGGCCCACCGCGGGGGCGGCGGTGCGCCGCAGGATGTCGACTGCTTCGAGGCCCTGTCGGGTCGGGACGGTCACCAGATCGCACGGCTCCTGGTCGCTGACGACCGCCACGGGCTCTCGCGTGCCGCCGTCGACGCCGGTCTCCAACAAGGGGATCCCCTCCTCGCTCACCACGAGACACGGATTGCGCCTCCAAGAGGTTCAACGCCCGGGAGCGTCAAGGGCTACGGCAACACTCCGCCGCAAAGGATGGCACTTCATGGCAGATCGCGGGGGAGTTATCGCCTTTATGGTCAGGATTGCGGTCAAACCCCCGGCGAAACCGGCGCCGCAGCCGGTACGTTCATGCCTCGCCGGGAACACGGCTGCACCAGAGAGGGCTCGGCCATGGGGTCGTCGTCACGGGCATCGCGGGCGGTTCCCAACCTCGCCTTCCGGCGGTTGCGCGGCCAACGCTCCCCCGGAGAATTCGCTGCGGCCGTGCGCAAGGCGGCCCGGGAGATCGGCGAGCAGGTCTCGTGCGACGCCCGTTACATCGGACGTGTCGAGGCCGGCGAGATCCGCTGCCCGAACTACGCGTACGAGCGGGTGTTCCGGCACATGTTCCCCGGGCTCGACCTGACGGACCTCGGCTTCACGGCCAGGGAGCGGGTACGGGGCGCAGGGCGCGCCCCGGCGCGGCCCGACGCCCCCGGGAACACGGCCGGCACCACGGTGGACCCCGTGGTCGGAGCCGCGGCCCACGGCACGGACGACAGCACCCCCGACAGCACTGACGACAGCAAGAACGACGAGGAGAGCGACGTGTTGCGTCGCGCATTCATGACGGGCGGCTCCGCCACGGTGGCAGCCGCCTCCTTCGGACTCGGGCTCGGCGCCGTACTGAGCGCCCTGCCGGAGCCCGGCGCCGCGTCCACGGGCCGGCGCATCGGCGACAGCGAGGTCCTCGCCGTCGAAGAGGCCGTACGCCGGATCCGGTTGCTGGACGACCGGCACGGCGCGGACGGGCTCTACCAACGCGCCGCGCAGCCGCTGCGGGCGGCGTACGTCCTGCTGGACGCCGGCCTGACCGCGCGCAGTTCGACGATCGACCGGCTCCAGTCCAGCGCGGGCGAACTCGCGCTCTCCGTGGGCTGGCTGGCCCACGACTCGGGCCGGGTGGCCGACGCGCGCTCGCACTACGCGGAGGCGCTGGCGACGGCGCGGATGGCAGGGGACGCGGCGCTGGAGGCGCACGCCTTCTCCAACGCGTCGTTCCTGGCGCGGGACGCCGGACGGCACCGGGAAGCCGTGCGCTGCGCCCAGGCGGGCCAGCGCGCCGCGGACGACCTGGGGTCGCCCCGGCTGCTGTCCCTGCTCGCGCTGCGCGAGGCGGGCGGCTGGGCGGGGCTGGGCGACCGCGCGGGCTGCGAGCAGTGCCTGGGGCGGGCCCACACCCACTTCGCCCGCGACGGCGCGGCGGCGGACCCGGAGTGGATGTCCTTCTTCGGCGAGCCGGAGTTGGAGTTCCTCCAGGCGCAGTGCTGGGCCCGGCTGGGGGTGTGGGCGCGCGCGGTGCACCACGCACGGCGCGCGGCGGAGCTCCAGGACCACCGCTTCACCCGCAACCTCGCGCTGTACCGGGCCGAACTCGCCACCTCGCTGGCGCACGGCGGGGCGCACGACGAGGCGGCGGCGGCGGGGCACGGGGTGCTGGACCTGCTGGACGGGGTCCACTCCGCGCGGATCCAGTCGATGGTCGCGACCACGGCGATGGTGCTGGACCGGCACCGGGGGGCGGAGGGGGTGCCGAGCTTCCTCTCCCGCTGCGAGTCCCTCCTGCCGCGCGCGTGATGCCCTGCGGGCGTGAAGCCCGCGCGCCCGCCCGGATGCGCGGGCCGGCGGGAGACCGACGCGCCTCGGAGCTTCGTCGCCCCGGGGCTTCGTCGACTCGGCCTCCCGCTCGGCTCGGGATCAGTACGTGTCGGTATGGAACCGCTGGAAGTTGGCGTACGGGCCGGTCTGGCTCTGACAGCCGAAGTGCCGCAGCCCGACATCGCTGTCGTCCACGCACAGACCCGTGGCGACGTTCCGCAGGACGGCGGTGTTTCCGGGGGCCGCGATCAGGACGAACCGCTGGAAGTTGGCGTACGGGCCGGTCTGGCTCTGACAGCCGAAGTGCCGCAGTCCGACATTGCTGTCGTCCATGCACAAGCCCGTGGCACGGTTGCGGAAGACGTACGTGTACGGAGCGACCGTGGTGAGGTCGAACTTCTGGAAGTTGGCGTACGGGCCGGTCTGGAGCTGGCAACCGAAGTGCCGCAGTCCGACATTGCTGTCGTCCACGCACAAACCCGTGGCGACGTTCCGCAGCCGAATCGTGTAGTCGGCAGCCGTGCCGGCGCGCTCCGTCGCGCCCCCCACGAGGGACCCACCGGTGACGGCGGCGCCCGGCGCGGACATCGGCGGTGTGGGCGGGGTTGACGGGGCTGCCGTGCCGGCGGTGGAGCTGCCCGCCGAGAGCAGCACGAGGCCGGCCGCGGCGAGGAGTGCGGCGGTGCCGCGGAGGGTCCGACTCACGAGATTGCGCCCGTTGTTCAAGGTTCCTCCTGCTGTCTGGATGCGCACGAGGGGACAGCCACGAGTATCTGCGCGGCCACTCCGGCCGGCTCTAGCAGCGAGCGCACGGAATGTTGGCAGGGAGTGCATGCGAACACTGACCGAAGGCGCCCTTACCGCTCCCACGGACACCGCCCAACATGGAGACCGGCCGACCGACCGGCTTGGCCGTGGAGGGACGGGGTGCGATGGCCGATGTGGGGGTGACCCGGGTCCGGACGGACGTCGTCAGTCCGGAGGACCGGCTCGGCTGGTGGTCATCGCTGCTTGCCGAGGCCGTCATGCCGGTCGCGGTCAGCAGCGGTCACGCCGACCACTTCGAGGGCCGGGCCACCTCGCTGCGGCTGCCCCACACCGAGATGTCGATGTTCGCCTCCTCGCCGCTGTCGGCGCAGCGCACCCCGGCCCACATCCGGCGGGCGGATTCCGAGTCGTACTTCCTCGGCCTCGTGCACGGCTGCCCGATCGGTCTGGAGCAGCGACGCAACAACACCCTCCTGCGCGCCGGCGACATGGCCCTGTTCGACACCTGGCACCCGCTCACCTGCGAGTTCCAGGACCAGGGGCGACAGAGCAGACTCACGCTGATCCGGCTGCCCCGAGCCACCGTACCCCTGCCGTACGACCGGGCCGACGCGCTGCTGGGCACCCGCCTGCCCACCAGGACCGGGACGGGCGCGCTGCTCGGCACCTACCTCTCCCAACTTCGTGCGAACGCGCCCCACTGCGACGACGCGGAACTGATCCGTCTCGGCACGGTCGGGTTCGAGCTTGTGACCGCCTTCCTGGCGGCCCGGACCGACAGCCTGTCCGCGCTGTCGGCCGACATCCGCCACCAGGTCCTGACGACCCGCGTCCTGGCGCACATCGACCACCACCTGGCCGATCCCAAGCTGGGGCCGGCGAGCATCGCTGCGCATCACCACATCTCCGTACGCCTGTTGCACTTGCTGTTCCGGCGCCGGCCGGAGACGGTCAGCGCCACGATCCGCCGGCGCCGACTCGAACGCACCCGGGCCGATTTGGCCGATCCCCGGTTGCGACGCAGGACGGTCGGGGAGATCGCCCTCCGGTGGGGGTTCCGGCACCCGGCGGACTTCAGCCGCGCGTTCCGCGCCGCCTACGGCGTGCCGCCGAGCGAGTACCGGCATACGGCGCTGGGCACCGATCCCCCGCACGCGTGGTGACGGCCGGCCCTCGCCAGGGAGCGTCTTCAAAGTAGCGCCGTCCGCCCTTTGGGCGGGCCTGTCGGGGTCTGGTGCGTGCGACGACGACCCAGCCAGGGTGCGGCCAGACCCCTCCCCCTACGCCCAGAGGGCGTGGGGCCCCACACTCACCCAGCAAGATCCGTAAGACAGGCCGCCTAGGGCCTGAGCACCACGCGGTGGGAGGACCACTGGTCCCAGGTGGACATCATCGCCTCCCAGCCGTCGGGGAACTTGACCTGGACGCCGAGCTGCACCGGCTCCGTGGACGGGTGGTCGTCGAGGAGGTCGGCGACGCCCGCGCGGCAGACGACGACGCAGGCGTGGCGGTGGCGCGAGGCGAGGACGCACAGACGGCCCGTCTCCAGGTGGAAGGCCGTGGCGTCGGGGCGGCCCGAGAGCGGGTGCAGCACCACCGTGAGGTCGAACTCGCGGCCCTGGAGGCGGTTCGCGGTGTCCACCGTGACGTCGTGGACGCCGAGCTCGGCGAGGGCCGCGCGGATCGCCGCCGCCTGGTCGCGGTGGGCCGTCCCGACGGCGATCCGGTCGGCCGTGACGGGCGTCGGCTCGGCCCCCAGCACGCTCGTCGCGGCGCCCCCGCGGTCCAGCGCGCGCCGCACCACGCGGGCCACGGCCCGGACCGCCTCGGGGTCCGTGCGGGGCGTGTGCCGCGCCGGCAGCTCCAGCAGGCCCCAGCCGGACGCCGCGGCCTCGTCGACGACCCGGTCGTACGCCGAGCCGTCGGACGCCACCGCGAAGGAGAGGAGGCGGTCCTCGGGTCCCGTGCCGCTGCGGAAGCGGGTGTACGGGTAGAACGCGTCGGAGACCAGCGGCGCCGCGGACGCCGGCAGCCGCCAGGACACCGGGAGCCGGTGCTGCGGCAGGTCCGGGTTGTGCGACAGCAGGGTGGACACGGCGCTGGCGGAGGGGTCGTACGACAGCCCCGCCCACTGGTCGGCGCCGACGATGGCGAAGGGGTCGAGCTGCCCCGGGTCGCCCACGAACAGGGCGCGTTCGAAGAGCCCGGCGACCGCGAGGAGCGCGTCGGAGCGCATTTGGTACGCCTCGTCCACGATGGCGTGCGACCAGGGCTCGACGCCCCGGACGTGCGCCCACTTCGCGGCCGTGGAGATCACCACGTCCTGGCCGACGAGGTCCGCCGCCTTCGCCGACTTCCGTACGGACGGCAGGTCGTCGAGCGCCTTGTCGTACGGGTCGGGGTCGCTGCTGTGCAGCCGGCCGACGGGCAGTTCGGGGTCCTTCTCGGCGAGCCGGAGCACCAGGTCGTCGACCTGGGCGTTGGTCTGGGCGATCACCATCAGGGGGTGGCCGGCCGCGGCCAGTTCCCGGGCGGCGCGGACGACGAGGGTGGACTTGCCGGCGCCCGGCGGGGAGTCCACGACGACGCCACGGCTGGTGCCGTGCAGGGTGTCGGCGAGGATGGCCTCGGTGGCGCGGGCGGCAGCCGCGGCCGGGTCGAACCCGCCGTCGGGGGCGCCGTCCGACGCGGCGGGCCCGGGGACGCGGGGCGGGCCGGGAAGGATCGTCACAGGATGTCCTCCGGGGTCACGGGGTCCGGGTCCTCCGCGGACGCGGACGGCGGGCCGCCGTGCGTCCACGGCGTGTCTTCCGGCTCGGGCAGCTTGGGTCCGCCGCGCTGGTCGTGCTCGAAGAGGGTCCAGGCGATCCGGTCGCCCTTCTGCGGCACGGACCCCTCGGCGGGCTCCTTGGCGCGGCCCATGCGGTCCAGCAGCCGCAGCACGAGCGCGCCGTCGGGCTCCTGTCGTACGAACTCGGCGGACTGCGGCTTGCCGTCCAGGGAGCGGTACGCCTTCACGCGCTCGCCCAGGTGGGGGCGGTCGTCGGTGCGGACGGTGAGCAGCGGGCGGGGCGCGGGGCGCTTCGACTCCGACCAGGCCATGACGACTTCGGTGACTTCGCACGTGAACGCCTCGCCGGTGAGCCTGCGGCCGGCGAGCACCAGGGGGTCGTCCAGCGCTTCCTGGGCCTCCAGCTCCGCCTGGGCGGTCTCGCGCGTGGCGAGCTTGCGGGCGGCGGTCACGGCGTCGTCGCGGCGCGGCTGGGGCGGCTCGCCGGCGCGCACCCGGTCGCGATGGGCGGTGAAGGACCAGCGGTCGCGCGTCCAGCGGTCGGGGACCCTGGCTCCCTCGGGCAGTTGGCGCAGCAGGTCCAGGGCGTGCCACACCGCGTCCCAGGTGGGCTTGAGCTGGGTCGCCAGCAGTCGGCGGATCTCGCGTTCGGCGACGGAGAGTTCACCGAGCCAGCCCTCTGCGTGGGCGCCCTCCTCCGCGGCGGCCAGCCGCAGCCGCAGCCGGTCGTAGCTCTCGACGGCGGGGGCGAGGAGGCGGTTGTCGAACGCGGGGTCGGTCGCGGGGCCGGCGGGCGGGCAGAGCAACTGGCCCTGTCCGTCCCGGCCCAGCTCGGCGCGGAGCGCCGCGTCCGCGCCCGACTCCCCCGCCGGCGGGTCGATCCAGGCGAGCAACGCGCCCAGGTGCTGGTCCTCCAGGGAGGACTGGCCGGTGGCCCAGTGCCGGTTCAGCAGGTCGGTGGCGGCCAGCAGCAGCGACGACCCGGGGACCCGGGCCCGCTCCCCGTAGTGCGTGAACCAGCGGCCGAGGAGCGGTACGCGCGGGGGCGCCGGGTAGGGCGCGTCGGGGTCCTGCTCGGAAGTGCGGCGAAAGCGCATGGAGCGGCCCAGGAGCCGGACGAACTCGACGCCGGCCCGCCCGGGCACGACGATCTGGGGCGCGTCGGCGCACAGCTCGGCCTCGACCGTGGTCCGCTTGCCGGTCTCGGGGTCGGTCGCGGCGCGCTCGATCAGCTCGACGTCGTCGGCGTGGGCGTCGAGGTGCGGCAGGACGACGTCGGCCAGCTCGGCGAGGAACGCGAACCGCAGCTCCCGGTCGCGCGGCTGCGCGACGGTCAACAGCCGCGGCGCGTCCCGCTCGGTGCCGACGAGCGCCCCGAGCGGCGCCCCGGCCTCGCCCGCGGTCGTCAGCGGCACGAACACGAGCGGCCGGTCCGCCAGCTGCCGGTGGCGTACGGTCGCCAGCGGCTGCGCCCGCCCGGACTCCACGGCTTCGAGTCGCGCGAGGGTGGTGATCAGGCTCATGCGTCCCCTCCACGGGCCCGGTGGTCCCCGTCGGGGCGGGGGTGCGGCGGACGCGCCACAGGCTCGCCCGACGCCGACGTACGCCCCTCGTCCCCGCGCGATCGGCCGTCGTGAACGGTCCTTGGGCACCCTGCGTCAGCCTCCGGCGGGCGGGCCGCCGGGACCGGTGACGCAGGGGCGCCGTCCTCGTGCCCGAACGCACTCGGCGCCGGCAGGGCGTCCGCGGCCATGCGCGTCGTCGACAGGGCGCCGGCGCGGAGCGCTGCCGCGCGGCGCAGGGCCGCCACCGCGGGGTCGTCCGGGTCGCCTGCCTCGCCGCGGGCCGCGGCCAGCACCGCGTCGACGGTGGTCAGGCCGCCCAGTTCGCCGCGGACGGAGCGGCCGAGGGTCTCGACGGCGCCCTCGCAGCGGGCCCGATCGCGGCAGTGGAAGGCCAGCTCGCAGGAGGAGAGGCACTCGGGGGCGTACGCGGCGGGGACGTCGGCCACCGCGGCCGTCAGCTCGGCCGGGCTGCGGTCGAGGTCGAAGGTGGTGCCGTCGGGGAGGGCGGCGGCGATGTCCTCGATGCGGGTGAGGCGGGAGAGCTGGCGGCGGGTGACGGCCACCTGCTTGCGGACGTCGACCGCGGACCCGGTGGGGAGGTTCGAGAAGTCCTTGGGGCAGACCAGCAGCACGCTGTGGGCGACCTCGGCGCCGGGGGTGCGGGCCGCGACCCGTTCCAGCGCGAGGACGTACACCGCGGCCTGGCGCGCGGCGGCGCCCACCTTCGCGGCGTCGGCGGCGGCGTCGATCATCGGGAACGACTTGATCTCGACGACCGTCCACCGCCCGTCGGGGTGGACGACGACCGCGTCCGGCTCCAGATAGGCGGGGGACCCGGCGATCTCCAGGGCGAGCAGGGGGTGGCGCAGCAGGGTCCAGTCGGCCGCGGAGGTCGCCTCGCGCAGGGCGAGGGCGGTGCGGGCGGCGCGCCCCTCCGGGCCGGCCGCGGTGAGGTCGGGCAGTCGGAAGGCCCCGCCGTCACCGCCGTCCTCGACGCCGAGGAGCTTCATCAGCGCGGCGCCGCCGTCCGAGGTGACCCGCGCCTCGAAGGCGTTGCCCCGCATGAACGCGAACTGCGACTGGCCGAAACCGGACGGCGCACCGAGGGCTGCGGCCAGCGCCGTCTTGTCCACCCCGGCGCCGTCCAGCAGCGCGCGCCGCTCGCAGCCGGGGTTGGCCGCGAGGGCGGCGAGGGCTCTGGCGTCCAGCGGTTTGGGCCGTGCGGCGGGGCCGCGCAGCTCAGCGAGCCGCTGCCGGAGTGCTGTCGCCGGCTCCCGCGGAGGGGCCTGCCGCGGTGGTCCGCTGTCCAGGGATTCGCTCACCCGGGGAAGTCTGGCACCCCGCACCGACAATCGGGGATCCGGCGCCGTCGGCGGCGTCGGGGGATGTCCCTTCCACCGATGGGGAGTTCTGCGGCTCACGGGACGGCTGGGGCTTCCCCACGGCCTCCGTGCCCTCCTGTTCACCGGCCGTCTCGGCACCCTCGGGCGTACCAGCAGCGCCGCCGGCCACGACGGACGCTCCGCCCTCGCGGCCCTGGATCCGGTCCAGCACGCGCAGCGCGGGCCGCGTCAGCAGCAGGCCCAGGCCCATCACGGCGGCACCGGCGACGGCGTCGAGGAAGTAGTGGTTCGCGGTGCCCATCACGACGACGGTGGTCACCAGCGGGTACGCCACGCCCAGCCAGCGCAGCAGCGGGGTGCGCCCGTGTCGCCACAGCATCACGCCGCACCACAGGGACCAGCCGACGTGCAGGCTGGGCATCGCCGCGTACTGGTTGGTCAGATTGCCCATGCCGCGCGGTGCGCTCGCCTCGCCGCCCCACCAGCCGTACGAGCTGTACTGGGCCATGGTGTCGACGAAGCCGTGGGTCGCGTCCAGCAGCCGCGGCGGGCAGGTCGGCATCAGCGTGAAGCCGACGAGGCCGAGGAGCGTCGAGATCATCAGCCAGGCGCGGGCCGCCCGGTACCGCAGCGGGCGGCGGCGGAAGAGCCAGACGAGGATGACGGGCGTCACCAGGTAGTGGAGCGACGCGTAGATGAAGTCCGCGGGGATGCCGATGGCGGGGACCTCGGTGAAGAGGTCGTTCAGCGGGGTCTCGAAGTCCAGGTAGAGCGCCTTCTCGGCCCGGAGTATGGCCAGGCCGTTGTCGACCGCGGTCGACACGTCACCGCGGGCCACCAGTCGGCCGGCCGAGTAAGCGCAGTAGACCACCGCGAGCAGCAGTAGCTCGGCCCACCAGCGTGGCCGGTGGCGAGCCGTGATGTACGACATCCGTAGGTTTCCCCCCTCATGCTCCGGTCGGTCGGTGGCCACCGGTCAACCGTACGGTGTAAGGGGCGGCGCGCGGTCGGTGGGTGCCGACTTCCGGAGTGACGCTCCCAGTGTCCCTCAGGTTGCGACCGGGTCGCCGCACGTTCACGTGTACGACGAGTACCTGTCGGGTGCACGATGATGAGAGGCCACCACCGAACTCAGGGGGCTTTGCACCATGGCACCACGCGTCCTGCTCGTCCGACACGGTCAGACCGAATGGTCCCGGCTCGGCAAACACACCGGTCGTACGGACATTCCGCTGCTGGAAGAGGGGCGGCGCGGGGCGAAGCTGCTGGGTGAGCGGCTGCGCCGGGCGCCCTGGGAGGGGCTGCCGGACGTGGAGGTCCGCACCAGCCCGCTGGCCCGGGCCTCGGAGACGTGCGATCTGGCCGGCTTCGGCGATCGGGCGACGCCCTGGGACGCGCTGATGGAGTGGGACTACGGCGCGTACGAGGGCCGTACGACCCCGGAGATCCAGGCGGACGGGCGGCCCGACTGGGTCATCTGGCGCGACGGCGTCCTGGGCGGCGAGACGCTGGCGGACGTGACCGCGCGGGCGGACGAGGTCGTGGCGTGGGCCCGCTCCGCCGACCGGGACGTGCTCCTCTTCGCGCACGGGCACGTGCTGCGGGTGCTGTGCGCCCGCTGGCTGGGCTTCGACGCGGCGTTCGCGGCGCGCATCCATCTCGCTCCCACGTCCCTGTCCGTACTGGGTTGGGCGTACGGGCAGCCGGCGCTGGCCCGACTGAACGACACCGCGCACCTGGAGGACTAGGAGACCAGGGGTCGTCCTCTTGCGGAGGGCGGGAGAATGGAGCGGTCGCGAGTGCGGGCGGCGCACGCCCCGCTCGCGGTGCGCCCCGCACGCCGCCCGGATCCGAAGGAAGTGCCATGACGGAACACCCGCAGCCACGCAAGCCGCGGCCCGCCGCGCTGCTGTTCGAGCCTGCGGAGGTGGCCGCGGACCAGGAGCACTTCTTCGACCTGGAGTCGATGGACGACCCTCGGGAGCTGCTGGCGCGGGCGACGGAGCTGACGCTCGCCTTCCGGGCGGCGACGGACCGGGCGGTGGAGTACCAGGCGCTCGCCGCGGCCCAGCTCGCCGACCCGCGGCGGTTCGACCGGCTGACGCCCGCGGACGTCGCGGAGCGCGCGGGGTGGACCGAGGACTACGCGAAGAAGATGATCGAGTTCGGGCGGGGCCTGCTCCGCGACGGCGCGAGCTGAGCCTCGGGGCCGGGGCGGCTCCGAACGTACGGGCGACCAACCCGGCGCCTCGACGAACACCCTGGCGAATCTGCCCGGGAACTTCACATCTGGCATATGCCGGGGCGGCACGATACCCCGCGTCGCGCTGCGTTGTCCTCGCTTTGGGGACACTCTGGAACCATGCGGTCACAACCGGTAGACGTAGGTGCCATGAGTGCATCGCTGCGAGACGACCACGACCTGTTGCTGTCCGTCGGCGACGAAGAGCGCCCGACAGACCTGTTCGCCCTCCTCAAGGAGGAGCGCAAGCACCACGTCGCCCAGGTCACGGCCCAGGGCGCCGACTGGCTCGCCTCTGCAGGAACGTATCCGCGCTCCATGCTCACACTCTGGGAGAGCCGGCCCGCCGCCCCCGCGGTGCTGCCCTGCGGCACGGTCTTCGACATCGTGAACGTACCGGCCGTCTTCGGGCGGCAGATGCTGGACCGCCTCTGGGAGGAGGGCCCCGGCTCCGGGCCCGTCGCCGCCCACCGGGGCCGGACGCTGCTCTTCGCCGCGCCGGGCACCGCCTGTCGGCTGCCCGCCCTGCTCGCGTGGGAGGAGTGGGGCGCTTCCGTACCGCCGCTGCTCTACCACGGGACCGGGGACGCGGTGACGGTCCCGCCGCTCGTAGCGGAGGACGAAACGGAGGGCGGCGGTCCGCGCTGGCTGGTCGCCCCCGGGACCCGTCACCCGTGGCTGCCCGGGCCCGACGTCCTGCTGTGGGCGTGCGTCCGCGCGGCCCGTGCCGCCGTCGCCCCGGGCCTGCGGGCATCGATTTCTCGTCCCGCGGACCCTGGTGCTAATGTCTACGACGTCAGCAGGCGCCGCTAGCTCAGTTGGTTAGAGCAGCTGACTCTTAATCAGCGGGTCCGGGGTTCGAGTCCCTGGCGGCGCACAGACGGAAGAAGCCCCTCGCGACAGCGGGGGGCTTCTTCGTGTTCCCCGCAGGTCTCAGCCGGGGGTGACCTTCACCGTCCACGCACCCGTCGACGCCCGGTCCGCCACCTCGATCCGGGTCCGCTCCCCCGAGGCCCCGGCGAGAGTGAACGTTTCGCCGACGCCCAGCGGTGCATCGGCCAGCCGCGGGTAGACCGACCGGTCCCAGCACGCGTCGGTGTCCGGATGGGTGTCGACCACCTCCACCGGGCCGCCGCCGGACGCCGTGTCCGCGTGGATCCGGTAGAGCAGCACGCCCTCCGTGCAGGTCGTCCGGTCGTTGCCGACGGCGCCGCGCGCCTCGATCGCCAGGGCCGAGTCCGCACCGGTGCGCACCACCACCAGCCGCGTGCCGAGGCCCCCGCCCGGTGCGGGCTCCGCACCCACCGGCTCCAGGGTGATCAACTCGGGCCGGGTGACGCAGCGCACGTCGCGGTCGTCCAGCCAGCCCAGCTTCCACTTGTGCCAGGCGAAGAGATCGGGGGACATGCCGAACTGGCTGCCCATGACGTCCCAGTCCCCGACGTGGGTGTCCCAGTCGCCCTTGCCGTCCACCGGGCGGTGGTAGAGGTCGGGCAGGTCGAAGACGTGGCCGGTCTCGTGGGCCAGCACGTTGCGGTCGGGCGGGTGCTGCTCGAAGACCGTGACGACGCGCCGCAGCTCGGTCCCGTCGTAGGTCAGCGGGCGCTCGAAGTTGACGACCTTGGTGGCGTCGGAGTCCACGCCCGGGGCGTCGGGGTCGGCGACCAGGTAGATCACGTCGTACCGGGAGAAGTCCACCCGGCGGTCGGCGGCGTCGAGGGCGTCCCGCAGGTAGGCCCGCCGCAGGGCCGGCTCCCAGTCACGGCTTATGTCGTACGCCGTCGACGGCTTCGGCATCGGCACCCAGTCGCGCTGCGGATGGGCCCGCAGGCCGAACCGGCCGTAGGAGGCGCGCTCGAAGAAGGCACCGGTCGACGGGAAGTGGTCGGCGGCGAGCTCGGCGGGGGTGGTGCGCGGGGTGGCGTCCGGGAAGGACAGGAACACCATCACCGCGTCCAGGTCCTCGGTGGGCCGGGGGTAGGAGTCGTTCCAGGTGTCGAGGCCGAGCGAGTGGTGCGCCTGGGTGCGCGGGAGGGCGCAGGACGCCGAGGAGGTCTTGGCCACGGCCGGGCCGGCGACCAGGGAGGTGGCGGCCAGCGCCACGAGCGAGGTGAAGGCGGCGGCGGCGCTACGGGCACGGCGGCGCTCCCCGCCGCCGTCACCGCCGTCACCGCCGTCACCGCCGTCACCGCCGTCACCTCCGCTGCCGGGGCGCTGCCGGCCGCGCCCTCCGCCGGAGCCGCCCCGTCCGCCCCGTCCGCCCTCTCCGCCCGGTCGGCGCCGTCCGTCCCGTACGCCTGGGCTGACCCAGGCGAACCCCTCAAGGCCGTCGGAGTCACGGGACGTGTCGTCGCCCCCGGAAGGCTCGGGCGGCTCGGGCAGCCCGGAGAGCTCGGGGTGCTCCCAACCCTCCAGGTCGGCCGGGATCCGACAATCGAACATTCGGCCGCCCTGCACTCCCCCGGGCGGACCCGGGGATGACTGCTGACGCTCCACGTCGACCTCCGGCTGCGGAATGAGGGCACCTCGACGACCACCTTGTGGTGATTTCACGACGTACGACCAGTTCCGCTGCCCCAGTCGGGTGACCGGCCCGAAACCGGGTCGCAACCGGGCCGAGACCGCAGCGACCCTGAACCGGCACCGCCGACGCTCCGCGGGGCGTCAGGAAGACGTAGTCCGGTCAGCGCGGGATCAGAACGACACTTAAGGGTGCTCCAGGTCGGGCAGACTTACGCAGAAACGATCTGTCAAAGTGCGTCGACGACGGACGCCCCAGTGGCGGAGGTGGAACGGCCGACAGGCCAGCCTCTATGATCGGCACACTTTCCCCGGTCCGTTTCCTGAGCTTTCTTCAGCTTTTTCGGTTTTTCAGCGCTTCCTTGCTCTTCGTTGCTCTTCCTTGCTCTTCCTTGAACTCTCTCGGTTCTTCCCCGGCTCCATCCGATCTCTGACTCTTTCCGACCACATCCACGACACAACTGCACTGCGGGAGTGAATGCGGTGAGCGGATCCCCCGAAGGAACAGGGCCCGGACGGGAGTACCGGACCGCGTTCGAAGCGGCCCCCCTCCCGATGGCGGTCGTCGGACCCGACGGACACGTCGTCGGCGCCAACCCCGCCTTCGCCGGACTCGTCGGTCGAGACCCGGTCGGCGCGCGCGCCGCCGACCTCACCGACCTGGCGTCCGACCGCCGCATCTGGCAGGCGTACCGCGACGTGCTGCGCCGGCGGCGCCCCCGACTGCGCTGTACGCGACGGCTGAAGCACCCCGACGGGCGGGTCCTGTGGGTGGACGTCGACCTCACCCCGCTGCCCGGCGGCGAGCGCACCGCGCTGCTGTGCGTCACGGACGTCAGCGACCGGCGCGAACTGCGCGCCCGCGTGCGCCATCTGGAGATGCACGACGCGGTGACCCGGCTGCCGAACCGCGCGCTCTTCTTCGAACGGCTCACGACCTCGCTGGAGTCCGCCGCGTACGACCGCAACTCCACCGGGCGGATCGGGCTCCTCTATCTGGACGTCGACGGTTTCAAGGCGGTCAACGACGCACTGGGGCACCGCACGGGCGACCGGCTGCTGACCGCCGTCGCCGCCCGGCTGACCGAGTGCACGGCCCGCGTCGAACCTCCGCGCTGCGGCGGCGGCCATCTGGTGGCCCGGCTCGGCGGCGACGAATTCGCCGTGCTCGTCGAGGAGTCGACGGGCACGGAGCAGCTGGCCGACCTCGCCCGGTGCGTGCTCGCGGCACTCCAACGGCCGTTCGAGCTGGACGGGCAGCAGTTGTCGGTGACGGCGTCCATCGGGGTGGTGGAGCGGGCGGCGGCCGGGACGACGGCGACCGGTCTGATGCAGGCCGCGGACACCACGCTGTACTGGGCGAAGGAGGACGGCAAGGCGCGCTGGACCCTGTTCGACCCGGAGCGCAACGCCCACCGGCTGACCCGGCAGGCGCTGTCGTCCTCGCTGCGGCCGGCGGTGGAGCGCGGTGAGTTCGTGGTGGAGTACCAGCCGCTGGTGGGGCTCGCGGACGGGGTGGTGCACGGCGTGGAGGCGCTGGTGCGCTGGCAGCACCCGCAGTTCGGGACCCTCGCGCCGAATCGGTTCATCTCGATCGCCGAAGAGGACGGCTCCATCGTGCAGTTGGGGCGGTACGTGCTGCGGACCGCCTGCCGGCAGGCGCGCCGGTGGCAGCAGGAGCACCCGGGGAGCCGGCCGCTGGTGATGAGCGTCAACGTGGCCGTACGGCAGGTCTGGGACTCGGACCTGGTGGCGGACGTGGCGGAGATCCTGGCGGAGACGGGGCTGCCGGCGCACCTGTTGCAGCTGGAGCTGACGGAGTCGGCGGTGATGGGCTCGGCGGGCCGACCGCTCCAGGCGTTGCAGAACCTCAGCGACATGGGGGTGCGGATCGCCATCGACGACTTCGGTACGGGGTACTCGAACCTCGCGTACCTCAGCCGGCTGCCGGTGTCGGTGCTGAAGCTGGACGGCTCGTTCGTCCGCGCCTTCCAGGACGAGGCGCCGCCGAACCCGGCGGACGAGACGATCGTCGAGGCGCTGGTGCAGTTGGCGCACCGGCTGGGGCTGACGGTGACCGCGGAGTGCGTGGAGACGGCGGGGCAGGCGGAGCGGTTGCGGCGCATCGGGTGTGACACGGGGCAGGGGTGGCACTACGCGAAGGCGCTGCCGCCGGAGGGGATCGCGGAGCTGATCGGGCTTCCCGCGCTTCGGGCGTAGCCCGGAGCGCGGGCGCGAGTGCGGGCTGCGGGTACGGGTGCGGGTCGCTCCGTGCGGGCCCGCCTGTGGTCCACGTTGCACGGAGGTGCAAGGTTCCTCGGGCCCTGTGCCCTGCGGGCACAGGGGGACCCCCAGCGCCCACCTGGACACTCTCGCCGTAACCCTGCGGGAGCGTTGGTTTCTGCGGCCTGTCCGTGGCTTGTCGCGCAGTTCCCCGCGCCCCTGATTCGCTTCCCCCGTCACTTGCCTGCGGGCTGGAGGACGGGTGTTTGGGGGCGCTGGGGCCCCACCACGCCCTCTGGGCGTAGGGGGCGGAACTGCGCGAACAACCACAGGCGGGTCGCAGACGCCGTCCCTGCACGCGCATCGCGGCGCTACCGCGCCTGCCAAGCCAGCACCCGGGCCGCACATGGGTACCGCCCCCGCCCGGGAAAAACTCCGGGCGGGGGCGGTGTTGTGGGGGGAATGCAGTGGTTCTGGGGGGGGGTGGTGCCTACGCGGTGGTTAGGTGTGGGGGGCACCGCGTAGGCACCCGGGGATCAGCAGGGACCCTGGTCGCGCCAGACTCCCCACTCGCCGCCGGTGCCCGGCTCGCTGCCCTGGGTCCACCACTGGGCCTTGTAGGAGCGGCCCTTATGGGAGACGACGGCACCGGTGTTGTAGACGTCGGCAGCCGCCCAGGGGGTGCCGCAGGCGGGGCTGGGCGACGGGTTCGGGTTGCTCGGGGAGGGGTTCGGGTTGCTCGGCGTCGGCGACGGGGTGGGCCGCACGCTCTCGCCGACCGCGGCGACGACGTCGTTCAGCAGCTTGGTCTGCTCGTCCAGGCCGATGAGGGAGTACATCATCGCCCCGCCCAGGCCCTTGCTCTTGGCGTACGCGGCACGGGCGTCGATGGCCCGCTTGTCGAGCCCGGTGAAGAACTCGCCGTCCTTGTAGAAGTACGCGGCCTTGGCCTCGTCGTCCCAGAAGGTGGTCGCCGGGTTGTCGACGATGCCGCCGAGCTCCTTGTAGTTGGCGATGCCGGCCGCCTGGCTCAGCGGACGCGGGGCGCTGCCGCCGTTGGCGGACTGGGCCAGGCCGTTCTTCGCGCCGGCCGGGACGTTCTTCCAGCCGCGGTAGTACATCTCGTAGCCGAGGGTCAGCTTGTTCGCCGGGAAGCCGCCCGCGATGCCGTAGGCGGGGCTGCCGTCGATCCAGGCGCGGACCGCGTTGTCGACCGAGTACTTCTCGGTGCCCGGCGCGATCGGGTTGGTCGGGTCGGACGGCGGCGAGTACAGCGGCGACTGGTGGTACGTCGGGCCGGTCGAGTTCCAGGCGCCGTGCATGTCGTACGTCATGATGTTCGCGTAGTCGAGGTACGCGCCCACCTTGTCCGTCTCGATGTGCTTGATCTTGTCCTGGCCGGCCGGCATGGCCGCGGTCAGCAGGTACTTCTTGCCGCCGTTGGCCGCGCCGTACGCGTCGAGCTGCTTGCGGAACTCGGCGAGCAGCAGGGTGAAGTTGGCCTTGTCCTCGGGTCCGTAGTGGTTGCCGAGGTGGCCGCCGTTCGAGCCGGGGTACTCCCAGTCGATGTCGATGCCGTCGAAGATGCCGGCCGCGGTGCCCGGGCCGCCGAAGCCGTCGGCCTTCGGGACGTCTCCGGTGATGTACTGCTTGATGCAGGAGGCGACGAGCTTCTTCCGACTGGCGTCGGTCTTGGCCGCGTCGTGGAAGTACTTGGAGTACGTCCAGCCGCCCAGCGAGATGTTGATCTTCAGGTGGGGGTGCTTGGCCTTCAACTTCTTGAACTGGTTGAAGACGCCCGCGACGGGCTGGTCCCACTTGTCGGCGACGCCGTCGACGCTGTCCGCGGCCGAGAAGCTCTTCTGGTAGTCGGCGTACGAGTCGCCCGCGCCGTCGCCGGCGTTGGGGTTGTTGTCGTCGCCGGCAGCCTTGTTGGCCTGGAAGCAGGTCAGCTCGGTCGGGTGGATGTTGCCGAACGAGTAGTTGATGATGTCGAGCTTCTTGGCGATGCCGCGGGTGTCCAGGTGCTTGGGGTAGAAGGCGTTGCCGTACACGCTCCACTGGTCGTAGTACGCGATCTTCACCCCGGCGCTGGCGGGCGCGGCGGCCGTCGCCTGGGCGGGCGTGCTGGCGTTGCCCGTGGCGGCGAAGCCGGCGAGGACGCCAGCGGCCACTGCCGCCGTCGTCACCGCCGCGATCAGGGGTCTGCGGGAGCGCACGAACTGCCTCCGTGTGTGGGGGGAACTGATGGGGGGTGCGGACCCGCTGTGTGCAACACGGGCCGGGAGAAAGAGATAGCGATCCGGCCAGCGTTGAGTCAATGGTCTCGACCAACTTCCAGCGAAGAAGGACTAGACCAATTTCTGGGAAAAAGCCCTCGTCAGAGCGTTACGACGAGAAAGATGAAGGAGTTCTCACCGTCACTGACGAGTGCTTTAACCACGTTTTAAGGATCAGTTAAGGGCGGAGTTAACCGATCTCGGGGAACGTTCAGCGATGAACCATCCAAGGGCGCCCCTCGACCGCTCCGGACGCCTCTCGGCTCACGGGCGCGGCGGAAGCGGTCCTTCCGGCAACCCGTAGGCGTCCGCGACGAGTTCGTAGGACCGCAGCCGCGGCCCGTCGCCGTGCACGTCCGCGGTGATCATCAACTCGTCCGCGCCGGTGCGCTTCTGGAGGGAGTCGAGCCCGTCCCGTACGGCGTCGGGCGTGCCGTGCACGACGTTCGACAGCCAGCCGTCGACGAACTCCCGCTCCGCGGCGGTGAAGCGGTGCGCCTCGGCCTGGGCGGGCGTCGGCATCAGCCCCGGGCGCCCGGAGCGCAGCTGGACCATCGCCAGCGCGCCCGTGAGCACTTCGCGGCGGGCCTCCGCCTCGTCCTGCGAGGCCAGCGCCGCCACCCCGATCAGCGCGTACGGCGCGTCCAGCAGGGCGGACGGGCGGAAGGACTGCCGGTAGAGCTCCAGCGCGGGGACGGTGTTCTGCGCCGAGAAGTGGTGGGCGAAGGCGAACGGCAGCCCGAGCGCGCCGGCGAGCCGGGCGCTGAAGCCGGAGGAGCCCAGCAGCCAGATCGGCGGCCGACCGGTGGGCCCCTGGACGGGGCCGGGCACGGCGTGGATCCGGGCGTACGGATGCCCCTCGGGGAAGTCGTCGTCGAGGAACCGGGTCAACTCGGCCAGCTGCTGCGGGAAGTCCTCCGCGCCCTCGCCCGGCCGCGCGGTGCGGCGCAGCGCGGCGGCGGTCGCGCCGTCCGTGCCGGGCGCCCGCCCGAGTCCGAGGTCGACCCGTCCCGGCGCCAGCGCCTCCAGGGTGCCGAACTGCTCGGCGATCACCAACGGTGCGTGATTGGGCAGCATCACTCCGCCGGACCCGAGCCGGATGGCGGAGGTGTGCGCCGCGAGGTGGGCGAGGATCACCGCCGGCGAGGTGGAGGCCACGCCCGGCATGGAGTGGTGTTCGGCGACCCAGTGCCGGTGGAAGCCCCGCGCCTCCGCGAGCCGGGCGAGGGACACGCTGGTGCGCAGCGCGTCCCCCGCGGTGCGGCCCTCACCTACGGTGACCAGGTCGAGTACGGACAACGGCACCGGCGCGGCTCCCTGCGCCGTGCCCCGGACGGGGTCGCCCCCGGAGGTCTCCTGCCTTGTGTGGTCCACCGGTTCAGCCCTTCGTGCGCGGACGAGAAACGTACATCAGGGCGACAACAGGAGGGTCCCTCCGGTTATTCCCGGATCCCGGCCCGGTTTCACCGCACAACAGTCCGCATACCTGCATGCCTTTCGGGTAGCCGCGCGGTCATGGCTCGACCACAGGAGAGAACCAGACACGGCACGACCGGGAACACCACCCGCACCACGGATCACGAGGAGTCCCGGGGCCCACGGATAGGCCGCCGCTCCCTGCTCACCGGCGCCGCCGCGCTCGGCACCCTCGGGGTGCTCGGCGCGACCACCGCGTGCAGCCGGGTGTCCACCGCCGGCGAGGGCAGGGGCGGCCAGCTGCTGGAGCAGTTGCGGGCGAAGGGGACCGTACGCCTCGGGCTGGCCGGTGAGCAGCCGTACGGCTACATCGGCACCGACGGCAAGATGACCGGGTCCGCCCCGGTGGTCGCCCGCCGCATCTTCAGGGAACTGGGCGTCGAGAACGTGGAGCCCTTCCCCACCGAGTTCGGCTCGCTGATCACCGGCCTGAACTCGCTCCAGTTCGACGTCGTGGGCGCCGGCATGTTCATCACGCCCGTCCGCTGCGAGCAGGTGATCTTCTCGGACCCGGAGTACCAGTCGGTCAGCGGCTTCCTGGTGCCCAAGGGCAACCCGAAGAACCTGCGCAGCTTCGAGGACGTCGCGAAGGCCGGGGCCCGGTTCTCCACCGCGGTCGGGTACGCGGAGATCGAGTACGCCAAGGAGGCCGGGATCAAGAGCATCACGACCCTGCCGGACCAGCTCGCCGGCCGCCTCGCGGTCGAACAGGGCCGGGCGGACGTGTTCGCCGGCACGATCGTCGCCGTGCGCAACGTGGCCAAGGGCAGCACCAGGGTCGAGGCGACCGCGGAGGTCACCCCGTACGTGGACGGCGAGCCGGTGATCGACGTCGGCGGCTTCGCCTTCCGCACCCCGGAGACGGACCTGCGGGACGCCTTCAACCGGGAGCTGCACAAGCTGAAGCGCAGCGGTGAGCTGCTGGAGCTGATGCGGCCCTTCGGTTTCGGCGAGAAGCAGATGACCACGATCCGGGCGAAGGAGAGGTGCGCGTCATGAGCGACATCACTCCCGGTCTGTGGGAGCTCCTGCTCAAGGGCGTGTGGATCACCGTCCAGCTCACCGTCGCCAGTGCGGCCCTCTCCGCGCTCGTCGCCCTCGCCGTCGGGTTGGCGCGCACGCACCGGCTGTGGATCGTCCGGTTCGTCGCCGGTGCGTACTTCGAGGTCTTCCGGGGCACGTCGGCGCTGATCCTGATGTTCTGGATCTTCTTCGTGCTGCCGATGGGCTTCGGCTGGCAGCTCGTCCCGATGTGGGCGGCGGTCCTGTCGCTGGGCCTGACGTACGGGGCGTACGGCTCCGAGGTCGTCCGCGGCGCGGTGGCGGCCGTGGCCGCCGGGCAGCGGGAGGCCGGCATCGCGCTCGGCTTCACCCCGGCGCAGCAACTGCGCAAGATCGTGCTGCCGCAGGCGTGGCCGGAGATGATCCCGCCCTTCAACAACCTGCTGGTCGAGCTGTTGAAGGGGACCGCCCTGGTGTCGGTGATGGGCGTGGCCGACATCGCGTTCGGGGCGTCGCTGGTGCGCAACGCGACCGGTGACAGCGCGCCTGTGTACACGGTCGTCCTGGTCATGTACTTCGTGCTGGCGTTCGTGCTCACCCGCGGCATGCGCGCGCTGGAGCGGCACGCCAAGGCGGGGCTCGGCAAGGAGGTCGAGCCCTCCCTCGCGGCCCGCGCACTGGCGCGCCGCCGGGTGCGGGCGACGGCGGGAGGTGAGGGCTGATGGAGTGGGACTGGTCCGCGGTGGGCGACTTCATGCCGCGGTTCTGGGACGGGCTGTGGGTCACCCTCCAGGCCCTGGTGTTCGGCGCGCTGGTGGCGTTCGCCCTGGGTCTGGTGTGGGCGCTGGCCCAGCGCTCGCCGTACCGCGCGGTGCGCTGGCCGGTGTCGGCGGTGACGGAGTTCGTCCGCAACACCCCGCTGCTGGTGCAGCTGTTCTTCCTCTACTACGTGCTGCCGGAGTGGGGGCTCACGCTCTCCGCGATGGTGACCGGGGTGGTGGGCCTCGGGCTGCACTACTCGACGTACACCGCCGAGGTGTACCGCGCCGGCATCGACGGCGTTCCGGTGGGCCAGTGGGAGGCGGCGACCGCGCTCAGCTTGTCGCCCTCGCGCACCTGGGGGACGGTGATCCTGCCGCAGGCGGTGCGGCGGGTGGCCCCCGCGCTCGGCAACTACGTGATCGCGATGCTCAAGGACACTCCGATGATCTTCGTGATCGGGGTGATGGAGATGCTCGGCCAGGCGCGTCAGTTCTCCGCCGAGACCTTCCTGACCGTGGAGGCGTTCACGGTCGTGGGCATCGCCTTCATCGTCATCTCCTACCCGGCATCCCTCCTCATGCGAGCATTGGAGCGTCGTCTTGTCCACTGACAGCACCCTCGCCAAGCCCCCCGCCGAGCCGCAGGTCCAGGACCTGATCCGGTTCGACAAGGTCACCAAGCGGTTCGGGTCCCGCACGGTCCTGGACTCCCTGGACCTGTCGGTCCACCCCGGCAAGCACGTCACCCTCATCGGGCCGTCCGGATCGGGCAAGACCACGATCCTGCGGCTGTTGATGACGCTGCTGAAACCCGACGAAGGCACGATCCAGGTCGGCGGTCGACATCTGTGTCACGAGGAGCGGGGCGGCAGACTCGTGCCCGCGGGCGACAAGCACGTCCGCGAGGTCGCCAAGGACATCGGCATGGTCTTCCAGCAGTTCAACCTGTTCCCCCACATGAAGGTGCTGCGGAACATCACCGAGGCCCCGATGCACGTCCTCGGGCTCTCCCGGGACGAGGCGGAGGAGCGCGGGCGCGAACTGCTGGAGCTGGTGGGGCTCGGCTCGTACACGGACAGCTACCCCAGCCGGCTCTCCGGCGGCCAGCAGCAGCGGGTGGCCATCGCCCGCGCGCTGGCGATGCAGCCGAAGGTGCTGCTGCTGGACGAGGTGACCTCGGCGCTCGACCCGGAGCTGGTGGCCGGGGTGCTGGACCTGCTGCGGGACATCGCCCGGAGCACGGACGTGACGATGCTCTGCGTCACCCACGAGATGAGCTTCGCCCGGGACATCTCCGACTGCGTGATGATGTTCGACGAGGGGCGGGTGCTGGAATTCGGCCACCCCGACAAGATCTTCACGGCGCCGGAGCACGACCGGACCAGGGAGTTCCTGAGCGCCATCCTGTAGAACACCTGCACGAACGCCCGATCCACCCACCCGCTGGACCATTCCTCTGGCATATGCCAGGCACATGAGCCCCAGCGTGTGGGGGTGACGGACACCAGCATTCTGGCCAACGGGCGTACTTGTGACGGCTCTTGACCGCTATCGTGGTAAAGGAAGCTTGCGGTGACGACCTGCCAGGGGGAGACCGTGGCGCTCAAGCCCGAGCCGACCGTGTCATTCCAGTCGGTCCAGTACGTGCTGCGCGTACTGGAGACGATCTCCAACCACCGCGGTGGTGTCACCGAGGAGCAGATCGCCCGCGAGACCGGCCTGCCGCCGGCCCACCTCGCACCGATGCTGGACATGCTCCGCAGCGAGGGGTACGTGGAGCAGGTCACCGACGGTGCGTACGGCATCGGCGACTCCCTCGTCCTGCTCGGCTCCGGCCACGAGCAGCAGCGCGCCATCGAGGAGAAGATCCAGGCCACGCTGACGGAGCTGCGCGACTCGGTGGGCGCGGCGGTGTACGTGAGCCGGTACATCGACGGCGAGGTCCGGATCACCCAGTACGCGGACGGTCCGCTGACGCCGAAGGTGAACGAGTACGTGGACTTCCGCTTCGCCGCGCACGCGAGTGCGGTCGGGAAGTGCCTGCTCACACAGCTCGACCGGGACGGTCGGCGGGACCACCTGTCGCGGCACAAGATCACCCGGTTCACCTCCCGGACGATCACGAGCGAGCAGCTGCTCTTCTCGAAGCTGGACAGCCAGCCGGCGACCGTGCCGGTGCTGGACCTCCAGGAGTACGCGGTGGGCACGGTCTGCGCGGCGGTGCCGCTGACCGCGGGGGCGGCGGTGGGGTGCCTGGCGCTGTCGATGCCGGTGGAGCATGCGCATCGGTTGCGGTCGGCGGCGGACGCGCTGAACCGCAGTGCCGCGCCGATGGCCCTCTCGCTCACCTTGTGAGCCCCGGCCGACCTCGGGGCGCGGGCCCCCTGGCAACCCCGCGGTGCCGCTGCGGGAGCGTCGGCCTCTGCGGGCCGTCTGTGGCTTGTCGCGCAGTTCCTCGCGCCCCTAAACCCCCTGCTCAAGCCCGCAGACAAGGGACGGGAGCAGCGAAACAGGGGCGCGGGGAACTGCGCGACAAGCCACGGATAGGCCGCAGAGACCAACGCTCCCGCAGGGCTGCGGCGGAAGTGTCAGGCGGCGCGGAGCCGGGTCCGAGGGCCGGCCGCAGCACGCAGCACCGCCGTGGCGCAGGGCACTCCATTGGAGCAGGTACTATTTTTCTCGTCAGGCGCCGCTAGCTCAGTTGGTTAGAGCAGCTGACTCTTAATCAGCGGGTCCGGGGTTCGAGTCCCTGGCGGCGCACAAGACCATGTGAGGCGCTCCGGTTCGTCCGGAGCGCCTCACATGCGTTTGCGGGGCTCCGGGTCCCGGGGTTGGCTGGAGGTGGTCACCTCGTCGGACCGACCCCCGGAACGGAGGCGACGATGACCGCCGAAGAGAACATGCGGCTGATGCAGACCCTCGACGACGCCTGGAACGCGCAGGACTGGGACACCTTCGAAGCCCGGCACGCCCCCGACACGATCGTCCGCTGGCCCGGTCAGGGCGAGCCGACGCGGGGGCGGCACGACCACCGGGCGGAGGCGGTCGAGTTCTACAAGACGTTCCCGGACAACCAGGTGGGCAACCGGCCGTACCAGGTGCTGATCGGGCAGGGCGAGTGGACCTGCTCGGTCGCCCGGTTCACGGGGACGATGACCGGGCCCATGAAGGGGCCCGGTGGGGAGATCCCGCCGACCGGGCGGGCCTTCGCCGTGGACTTCTGCACCGTGGCGCGCTGGGTGAACGGGCAGATCGTCGAGGAGAACCTCTTCTACGACCTGGTCGGGCTGATGCAGCAGATCGGCCTGAACGACTGAAGGCCGTACGCAGGGCCGGCGTCACCGCTCCAACAGCTCCGCCCGGCCCTGCTCCGCGAAGCGGACCCGTAGCGCCGCCGCATCCGCCGCGGTGAGCCTGCGGTACGCGGACTCCCCCGGCGGGCGCCACCACACCGGGTCGGGGCCCCGCAGGAACCCCTCCCGGCGCAGTGCGGCGCGATGGATCTTGTTGGTCGCGGTGACGGGCAGCTCCGCGCCGACCCGGACGAAGCGGGGCGCCATCTTCGTCCCCAGGTCGGGCTGGGCGGCGAGGAACGCCGCGAAGGCCGCGGGGTCGAAGTCGGGCGCCGCCAGCGCGGCCATCACCTGGTCGCCGGCGACCGGGTCGGGCACCGCGTACACCGCCACCGCCGCGGCCGGCGGAAAGCGGGCCAGGACGTTCTCGATCACCGCCGCGGCCAGGTTCTCGCTGTCGACGCGCAGCCGGTCGTCGGCGCGGCCGGCGAAGTGGAAGTAGCCGTCGGCGTCGCGGAAGAACAGGTCCCCGGTCCAGTACCAGCCGCCGCGGCGGCGGGCCGCGTCCGCCTCCGGGTGGCGCCAGTAGCCCTCGAAGGGGTTGGGGCCGCGGTTCACCAGCTCCCCGATCGCCTCGGCACCGTTCAGCAGCCGCCCCTCGGGGTCGAACCGGGCGGTGGCGCGCTCCGCGCCGGTCACGGGGTCGACGACCGCGAGGTCGCTGCCGGCGTGCGGCCGGCCGACGGCGCCGGGCGGGGTGTCGGGGGTGTGCTGGAGGGCCGCCCCGCCTTCGGAGGACCCGTACCCCTCCACCAGCCGTACGCCGAAGCGCGCCTCGAAGCGGGCTGCGTCGACCGCGCCGGCCTCGGTGCCGAAGCCCAGCCGGAGCCGGTGCGCCCGGTCGTCCGGCCGCTCGGGGGTGGCCAGCAGGTACTGGACGGCCCGGCCCACGTAGGTGAAGTACGTGGCGTCGAAGGCGCGCACGTCGGCCAGGAAGCCGGACGCGGAGAAGCGCTCGCGCAGCGCCACCTGGGCGCCCGCCACCAGCGCCGGCGCCCAGTCGGCGAGCACGGCGTTGCCGTGGAACATCGGCATGCAGACGTAGTGGACGTCGTCCGGACGCACGGAGAACCGGGCGGCGAGGGCCGCGCCGGCCGCGGCCAGCCGGCCCTGGGTGCAGATCGCCGCCTTGGGCGCGCCCGTCGAGCCGGAGGTGAAGTACAGCAGCAGTCGACTGCGGGGGCCGACGGGGGACAGCGCGGGCACGTCGTCGGGGACGGCGTCGGCGTGGTCGGCGAGCAGGTCGTCGTACGCGTCGGTGTCGGTCACCAGCACCCGGGTCCCCGGCAGGTCGAGCCCGTCGAGGAGCGGCAGGTGGGCGCGCTCGGTGACCAGCACCCGGCACTCGGTGTGGGTGATGTCGCGGGCCAACTCGGCGCCGCGCCGGGTGGGGTTGACGCCCGCCACCGCGGCCCCGGCGAGGGCCGCGGCGCTGAGCCAGAGGGGGTACTCCACGGTGTTGTCGAGCAGCACCCCGACGTGCGGCTGCGCTCCCCGCGGCACGAGGTCCGCGAGGAGCGCAGCGCGCGCTGCGGCGCCGGAGGCGACCTGGTGGTGGCTGAGGGCCCGGCCCCGGGTCCTCAGCCCCACCCGTCGGTCACCCCACTGGCGCCGGACGAGCTCCGCGACCGTGGTGGCCGCGTCCGTGCGTGCGTCCGTCATGGCGCCGCACGGTAGCTGACTTCACGTCAGAACTTAACGTCCGAGCAGGCGTAGAACGCGTTCGGGGTGTCCTGGACGTTCCAGACCGCCACGATCACGTGCTTGCCGGAGCGCTGCGGCAGGGTGCCGGTGTGCGAGAACTGGAACGGCGGCTGCTTGCCGCCGTAAGGCACCGTCAGGAACGGCTGGGACTCCAGGTTGGACCTGGTGATCTTGGAGTTGGGGTCCCAACCCTGCTTGGTGATGTAGTACTTGAACTCGGCGGTGCGGTGCGGCGCCGTGAAGCGCCAGTTGAACGTGAAGTTGCCCGCGTTGACCTGCGTGGCCGGCCAGGCGCCGCCACGCGGGTCGTCGAGCTGGGAGAACCCGGCGTTGCCGCCGGAGCAGATGGTGCCGTCGGCGGGCCCCGCGGACGGGAAGCCCTTCTGGCCCTCGACGCTCTGCGGCTCGTACTGGATCGCACCGCAGCCCTTCACGGTGCCGTTGGCACAGAGCTTCTGTCGGCTGATCGGGGACTCGGTGTAGCCGTGGCTGTTCGCGCTGCCGGTGGCCAGGACCGTGGCACCGGTCACCAGGAGGCCGACGGCGGCGGTTGCGAATTTCCTGCGCATGCTGTGCTCCAGGGAACGTGGGGGAGTTCGGTGAGGCTTTGCTGCACGCGTGCTGTGGGGGGTGGGACCGTGGGGGGTGGTGATGCGGAATTCCGTGGGGGGAACGACGCTCCTTTGCGCCAATTCAGGTCTAGACCAACACCCAATGTATTGACCAGAGTTCATCATGTCTAGACCTTCCTGAGACTCCCCGACCCCTTCCCCGTCACCTTCGTTTATCGGGCCGATCACCTTTCCCGCCAGGGAAGCCATGCCTTAGCTCGCATATCCCCTTCGTCACCCCTCCCCCGGCGCCCGCCGAACGCACCGCGGAAGTCGCCGACCCCACTCGCTCCGATCCGTTCGGGGTCGGCAACGGACAGCGGAATTCATGGTTCCAGGGGCGTGGACCGGCCGGTGTAGAAGGCGACCGTGAGGTCCTTCACGAGCGCCTTGCGCTCGTAGTCGTCGAGCTCCACGAGTCCGCGGGAGGTCAGTCGGGTGACGGTGTCGTCGACCGCGTCCACCACCGAAGTGAGCACGCTGTCCCGGTGCTTGGCGTCGATCGCCGCGACCCGACGGCGCTGCATGGCGGCGGCGACCTCGGGGGCGTACTCGATCGCGGTCGGCTGCGCGGAGAAGACCCGGATGCCGACCGGTGCGCACTCCTCGACCAGCATCCCGGTGAGCGCGTCGCCGAGCGCGTCCGCGTCGCGCAGGCTCGGTGCCCCGGCGGGCCGCAGCGGGCCGGCGCCCGGCGCGAGGGCGACCGAGGGGGCGTCCACCGGCAGCCGGGAGACCACCCTCGCCATCGCGGACTCCACCTGTTCGCCCAGGTACGCCTCGTGGTCCTCGACCCCGAGGAACGCCTTCGCGGTGTCCTCCACCCGCCACACCACCAGCACCACCACGCGCAGCGCGGTGCCCTCCGCGTCCACCGCGGGCATCGGCTCGCTGCGCCAGTGCCGCAGCCGCACGTCCACCCGCCGGCGCAGCAGCAGCGGGCTCATCCACATCAGCCCGGTGCGGCGCACGCTGCCGCGGTACTCGCCGAAGAGCGTGAGGACGTACGCGTGACCGGCCCGGCCGCGCGCGACGCCCCCGAGGGTGAAGACCGCGAGCGACAGCCCGAGCACGATCAGGCCCCACAGGTCGAGCCCGATCCCGGCGTACGGCGCCGGCGCCGCCCCCAGCAGCCGGGTGAGCACCGCGGGCAGCACGCCGGTCCCCCACAGCACCGCGCCGACGCCCGCGAGCGCGCACGCCCCCGCGATCACCCCGGTCCAGCCGGGCAGCACGGGGCCGGCGCGCTCGACCAGTGCGGGGTCGACCAGCGGCGCCCGGCGGCGGGGCGCGGCAGCCCGCGGCACCTGGGGCACGGGCCTGCGGACGCCCACCCGCGGCTGCTCGCCGGTGCCCTGGCGCCGGGAGACCACCGCGGGGCGCAGCGGGACCGGCTGGGCGGCGCCGGTGGCCAACTCGTCGCGGAACAGCAGGTGCACCGGGATCTCACAGGTCGCCTCGGGGGCGATGACGGGGCTGTGCCGCGGGGCGTCGGGCCCCTCCGGCTCCGATGTGGTGGTGCTCATGGTGGTGCCGCCTCCGCTGTGGTGTGCGTCCGATCTGTGGTGTGTTCGGTGCCGTCAGCCGGCGAAGAGCCGGCGCCAGGTCTCCGGGCCCGGATAGCCGTCGGCCGCGGCGCCGCGCCACCCCTGGGCGAGCTGGAACGCCTCGACGTTGCGCCGGTCCGCCTCGCCCCAGACGGGGCCGGGGCCCGTGGCGTAATGGCGGCCGAAGCCCCGCTTGACCAGCTGCCGGCCGAGCCGGGTGACGTCCGGGCTCGACCGGCCGGGCCGGAAGGCGCCGGGGCCCGGGTACGGCGGCACCGCGGCGTCGGCGCCCGGCGCGGGCGCGGGTGCCGCCGCGTCGGTGCCGGCGATGTTCTTGCCCTTGCCGGTGACCAGCAGGCTCCAGGTCTTGGCGCCCGGGATGCCGTCGGCGGCCGAGCCGCGCCAGCCCTGTGCCCGCTGGAACGCCTGGGTGGCCTTGCGGTCCGCCTCGCCCCAGCGCGGCCCCGGCCCCTGGGCGTAGTACTTCTTCGCGCCGCGCTTGACCAGCATCTGCCCGAGGCGGGTGATGTGCTTGTTGCTCTTGCCGGGGCCGAAGTACTGGGCGCCGGGGAAGGGGTCGGCGGTGCTGGGTCCGGTGGTGGCCTGCCCGCTGACGCCCTTGTAGCGATAGGCGACGTACTTGGCGGAGTTGTTCCAGTACGCCATGGGCGTGGACTTCTTGCGCGTGGCCGGCTTCGTCTGCTCGTACGCCACGTAGTGGGTGTGGGTGTAGTCGGTCCAGCCGCCGAAGATCGTGACGTGGGAGCCCTTGGTGGGGTTCGCCGGGTTGTGGAAGAGCAGGATGTCGCCCGGCTGGAGGTCGTTCCGGCTGATCTTGGTGGCGAACTTGGCGAGGCTGCCGGTCCACTCGTTGGTCGCCAGCCCCCAGGCCATGGAGACGTACCCCGAGCAGTCCTGCCGGTAGCCGTCCTTCCAGTACTTGGACATGCTGTACGGGACCTTGGCGTCCACCCACTTCTTGGCGCGGTTGATGATCTCCGCACGGGTGGTCTTGCGGACCTCCGGAGTGGCCGGCGATCCGGAGGGGCCGGGCAGCGGGCGGCCGTGGAGCGCACCGGGGCCGCCCTGTTCGTTGGCGGGGTCGCCGGCGTCCCGTGCGGCTGCCTCCGGGGCGCGCTCGGGCCGCAGGCCGGGCGCGGTCGCCGCCTCGACGGCGCCCGCGGCGCTCGTACCGCCGCCGCCGAGCACCACGCCGGCCGCGGTGACCAGCACGAGCGCGCGGCGGCAGCCGTGTGCGGCGGGGTGGCCACCGGCCGCGAGCACCCGACGGTGCTCGACGCACCCCGGGCAGTCGCAGTCGGAGGCGGGCTCGTACTCCTGGAAGACCGGCGCCGTCATCAGCTGTCCCCTCCGCACGGGTGTGTCGATCGTTCGGGGACGCGCAGCGTGCACACTCGGCATTCCAGGGCGCCCCGGTTGTCCTAGGTGAGTGCAGTTTGACCTATAAAAGGGACAAAACGACCATCCGACAGGCCGGGAGGGACGGAGAGACGGATATCGGTTCGGAGCACCCCTCTGCGTCGGGTAGAGTTTTCCAGGTCAGCAGGCGCCGCTAGCTCAGTTGGTTAGAGCAGCTGACTCTTAATCAGCGGGTCCGGGGTTCGAGTCCCTGGCGGCGCACGCGATACCGAGGCCCCCCTCGCCCAGGCGAGGGGGGCCTCGGTCTTTGTCGACGGTTGACCGGAGAGCCGGATCCGGCCCACAGTGGCAGGGCGGACCGGCGCACCCCCTCCCGGCCCGCGGCCCGCTCGACCCTTCCCGCCTCCCGTGCGGTGCCGGGCTTCTCCCGCAGCCCGCGCCCCGCACGGTCGAGGACCGGCCCGGCCGACGGCTCCGCCCGACGCGTTCGGGCACCGGGGCACCGGCCGGGTCAGGTCGTGGGGACGCGCCCTGACGACGTCGGGGGACGCGTGCCCGTGAGGTACGCCGAGACCAGCACCCGGGACGTGCAGTCGCTGCCGCCGCAGGTGACCAGCCGCAGCTCCGCCCGGCCGGGTCGACGCGGCTGGCCGACCTTCCGCCCGTCGTACTGCCCGCGGGCGACGACCCGTACGTCGTCGATGGTGAACTCCGCGATCGAGCCGTCGGCCCGGACCACCCGCACCCGCTGGCCCGTGCGCGCCGCGCCCAGGTCCCGGAAGGCGGCCGTCGCCCCACGGGCGTCCACCGGGCCGAGCAGCAGGGACACGCCCCGGACGCCCGGCTGCGGGCCGTCGGGGCCGTGCCAGGCGACGATCCGCGGCGGGGCGCTCCGCACGGCGCGGTCGAACGCACCGCGCAGGGTCACCGGCGCGGCGAGGGCGAGCGAGGGGATCTCCACCCGTGTCGGCTCCACCGGCGGCACCGGGGGGTGCGCCGGGGGCAGTTCGACGCCGAGGGGGCGGCCGACGGCGGCGACGTCGCCGGTGGTGGGTGCGGAGGTGCCGACCGGGCCGCCCGCCACCTCGCGGGCGCAGAGCCAGAGCCCGAGCAGGAGCAGTGCCCAGGCGGCGCCCATGACGAGCCGGCCGACGCCGCGCTCGGGCGGGCGGACGTCCTTCGGCCTGACCGTGCCGGCGGCTCCCGTGCCGGTGCCGGCTCCGCTTCCGGTGGGGCCTTCCGGGGCCTCGGGGTCAGCGGTGAACATGGCCGTCGGCGTCGGAGCGGCGACGGCGGCGCGTGCCGCGCAGGACGACGACGACCGCGGCGACACCCGCGAGGACGAAGCCGACGACCGTATGGGGCGTGCTGGGGCCGGTGTTCTCGCTGCGGGGGTGCTCCGTGGCCAGCCCCTCGGCGGGGGGCGCGGGCGGCCCCGGAGCGGCCCGGGCGGACGCGGGCGGCTGGGTGTCGTGGGCGTGGACCTGGCCGACGGCGGGCTCGGCGGGCGCCAGGACGAGGACGGCGGGCGCGGTGGCCAGGGCGGCGGCCACCCCCGCCGTACGGAGAGCGATCACTGCTGGACGCATGGTGAGACCTCCTGCTAACGCAAGGCTCACGCGTGGCGTCCCGTTCCGCATCCGCAGCGGCCGGTCGGACCCGGGCACCCCGCGCTGACGTGCGCGGACGCGGGGTGTTCGGGTGACCGGCTGCGGTCGACTCAGATGCGGTCGGCTCAGATGCGGTCGACGAGGTCCGCGATCGAGTCGACGATCTTGGACGGGCGGAACGGGTAGCGGTCCACGTCCGGCGGGGTCGTGACGCCGGTGAGGACGAGGAAGGTCTCCATGCCCGCCTCCAGACCGGCCAGCACGTCCGTGTCCATCCGGTCGCCGATCATCGCGCTGGTCTCGGAGTGCGCGCCGATGGCGTTCAGCCCGGTCCGCATCATCAGCGGGTTCGGCTTGCCCGCGAAGTACGGGTCCTTCCCGGTCGCCTTGGTGATCAGCGCGGCGACCGAGCCGGCGGCCGGCAGCGGGCCCTCGGTGGACGGGCCGGTCTCGTCCGGGTTGGTGCAGATGAACCGGGCGCCGCCGTTGATCAGCCGGATCGCCTTGGTGAGGGCCTCGAAGCTGTACGTACGGGTCTCGCCGAGGACCACGTAGTCCGGGTCGTGGTCGGTGAGCACGTACCCGATGTCGTGCAGCGCGGTGGTGAGGCCGGCCTCGCCGATGACGTACGCCGTGCCACCGGGCCGCTGGTCGTCGAGGAAGCGGGCGGTGGCCAGCGCGGAGGTCCAGATGTTGTCGACCGGGACGTCCAGGCCCATGCGGGCGAGCCGGGCGTGCAGGTCGCGGGCGGTGTAGATGGAGTTGTTCGTCAGGACGAGGAAGGGCTTGCCCGTGTCCCGGAGCTTCGTGATGAAGGCGTCGGCGCCCGGGATCGGCACGCCCTCGTGGATCAGGACGCCGTCCATGTCGGTCAGCCAGGACTCGATCGGCTTGCGCTCTGCCATCAACGGGGCTCCTGCCGTGCGTGGGTACGCGGGGTGCGGGGGTGCGAACGGTGAGGTTCGTCGTACGTCGTGCCGGAGGCACGGCTCTGTGGCACCCCGACGCCAACAGCCTAATCAGGAAAGCGCGCGTGCGTTCGGTTCGAGATCATCGTCTCGCCCTGCGGACCGCCCGGGTGACCAGCATCAGCGCACAGCCCACGACCGTGAACGTACCCAGCGCGGCGACGAGGCGGAGCGTGGCGGAGGTGCCAGTGGTGGCGAGTTCGTCCGGGGAGACGGAGGCGCCCGAGCCGCGGTCCTCCAGCACGGCGAAGCGGTAGTCGTCGGAGGCGCCGACCCAGTCGCCGTCGTCGCCGCGCCGCTGGACGACAGCGGCGTTCACCGTGACCTGGTTGGGCGGGGTGTCGCCGGTGAGCGCGAGCCTGACCTTGACGGTGAGCGTGGCGCGGGCGGCGACGGCCCACCCGCCGTCCTGCGCGCGCCGGGTGCCCAGCACGCCCACGACCTCGTCCTCGTCCGTGGTCTCCAGCGGCGCGGCGCGCCAGCGGGCGGCGCGGTCGTCGTAGAACTCCAGCGTCATCCGGGCGGGCGTCAGCCCCCGGTCACGGGCGGCGAACACGACGACGGGGTGGACCTCGCGGCACTCCCGGTCGGTGGTGTTGGTCAGGTCCACGGACCACTGCTCGAAGCCACGGCCCGGGGAGTGGACGGTGGGGCCGCCGTGGATGCGGGTGTCGATGGGGAAGTCGGCGGATGCGGCGGAGCCGCAGCCGCGGGGCAGCCGGTCGGCGGGCCCGGCGGCCCCGGCGGCCGGCGCGGCGGAGACGGCGCCGCCGAGGACGACAGCGGCGAGCGTGACGCCGACGGCCCCGACGACTCCGCCGACGCCGGCGAGGAGAGCGGTGCGCGGTCGCATGAGGGCCCCTTCGGGGTGGGGGACGTGGCGCCCGACGCTGCCACGGGAGGGGGCGGGGGTCGGTTTGACGGGCCGGTCCTGGAGCGAACGCCGCTCCGATTGCGCTCCTTCGGCGTATGCCCTGCGGTGGTGCGGTGCGGTGGGGACGGTCGCGCCGTGCCGGTGCCGGTCAGTTGGTCTCTGCGGGCGGATCGAGCAAGCCACCACCAGGCCGCGGGGGCAACGGCGTCGGACTACCCCGCAGGGCGGGGGGACTGGAGGGACGCTTGGATGCGGGTGACGTCGAAGCGTTCCGCCTCGGGGAGGGGGGCGCCCACGGACGCGCGGAGGGCGGACGCCTTCGACAGCAGGCGGGTCGCTTCCTCGGGGCGGCCCGCCAGGGCGTGGGCTCCGGCCAGGCCCTCCGTCGCGAGGGCGACCGCGCGCGGGTCGCCCGTCGCGATCGCGGCGGCCAGGCCCTCCGTGTGCAGCGCCAGCGCAGCATCCGCGTCGCCGCGCAGCTCCGCCACGAACCCCAGCTCCGCCAGGATCAGCGCCGTGCCGTTCGCCGCGTCGAACTGCCGGTTCCAGTCGAGCCAGCGCCGTAGGTACGCCGTCGCGTCGTCCAGCCGGCCCTGCCGACGCGCGGCGAGGGCGAGCCCGATCTCCGCGGACTCCTCGGCCGGGCGGTCGCCCTGCTCCACCGCGAGCCGCCGGCCGCGTTCGTGGTACTCGTCGGCCCGGGCGTGATCGCCCGTCAGCAGGGCGATCCGGCCCAGCTCGGACCAGCGCGTCGACGCGTCCGTCCACAGGCCCAGGTCCTCCGCGATCGTCAGCGCGCCGCGGTGCAGTCGGGCGGCCTCCCCGTACTCGCCCTCGATCTCGGCGAGCCGGCCGAGGACGGCGGTCGCCTGGAGCTGCCCCCAGCGGTCGCCGGCGCGCTGGAAGAGGGCGAGGCTCTCGCTCCCCTCGCGGCGGGACGTGGCGAGGTCGCCGCAGACGTACGCCTGGGTGCCGCGGGTGCTCAGGCCCGCGGCGAGGACCCAGGGGTCCCCCAGCTCGCGCGCCTCGGTCAGGACCCGGTCCAGCAGGGTCTGGCCCACCAGGCGGTCGGCGAACCGGGTGGCGGCGTAGCCGAGGAACCAGCCCGCGCGGATGCGTTCGTGGGGGTCGGTGACGGCCTCGTACGACGCGAGGATGTCCACGCCGTGCCGCTCCAGGCCCTGGGGCGCGCCGGTGAGCAGCGCGAAGCCGGTGCGCCAGGCGCGGATCCCGGTGCCGGCGGACCCGGCGGTGCCGTCGCCGTACGACGGCCCGTCCAGCAGGTCCGCCGCGGCCCGCAGCTGGCGCCCGGCCTCGGTCAGCCGGCCGCGCAGGAACCAGTACCAGACCATGGCGCGCACCAGACGGCGCATCAGCTCGGCGTCGCCGTCCGCGCAGGCGCCGTCGAGCGCGGCGCGCACGTTGGCGCCCTCCGCGTCGAGGCGCCGCAGCCAGCGCTGCTGATCGGCCCCGCGCAGTCGGGCGTCGGCCTCCTCGGCGAACTGCGCGTAGTACCGGGCGTGGGCGCGGCGCACCCGGTCGTACTCGGTGTCCCGCAGGCGTTCCAGGCAGTACGCGGAAACCGACTCCAGCAGCCGGTACCTGGCCGTCCCGTCCGGCTCGTGGGAGACGAGCACGAGGGAGCGGTCCACCAGGCGCCCGAGGAGGTCCACGACCTCGCCGGGCCGTACGCCGTCGCCGGCGCAGACGGCCTCCGCGGCGGGCAGGGCGCAGCCGTCGGAGTGGACGGCGATGCGGCGCAGCACCAGTTGCTCCGCGGCCGTCAGCAGCTCCCAGCTCCAGTCGATCATCGCGCGCAGGGTCTGCTGCCGTGCGGGGGCGCCGCGCCGTCCGCCGGTCAGGAGCCGGAAGCGGTCGTCGAGCCGGTCCGCGAGTTCGGCCGCGCCGAGGACCCGCATCCGGGTGGACGCCAGCTCCAGGGCGAGCGGGATCCCGTCGAGCCGGCGGCAGATGGCGGCGACCGCACGGGCGTTGTCGTCGGTGAGGGCGAAACCGGGTGACTGGGTGGCTGCCCGGTCGAGGAAGAGCCGTACGGCGCTGGAACGCCGCAGCTCGGCCGGGTCGGGGGCGGCCGAGGGCGCGGGCGGCAGGTCGAGCGGCGGTACGGGCCACAACCGTTCGCCGGCGACGTCCAGCGGCTCCTGGCTGGTGGCCAGCACGTGGACGTCCGGCGCGCCCCGCAGCAGGGCCCGGGCGAGGCCGGCCGCCGCGTCGACGACGTGTTCGCAGTTGTCCAGGACGAGCAGCAGTCGCTGGCCGCGCAGGGTGTCCACGAGCCGGTCGACGAGGGCGCGGGGGCGGGCGCCGGGGGCGGGGCCGGCGTCGTCCCGTACGCCCAGGGTCGCGGCGACGACTTCGGCCAGTGCGTCGTACGGGGCGCCGGAGCCGGTGTCCTGGGCGGGGAAGGCGTGCCCCGCCAGCTCCACCAGCCAGACGCCGTCCCCGAAACCGGCGGGGTCGGCGGAGTCCGTGACCAGGTCGGCGGCGACCTCCAGCGCCAGCCGCGTCTTGCCGACCCCGCCCGGCCCCGTCAGGGTCACCAGGCGGTCGGTCCGCACCAGTTCGCGCACCTCGCCCACGGCGTCCGCCCGACCGACCAGCGAGGTGACCGACGCGGGGAGGTTCGTGCGCGGGCGGGGCGTCGCCGCGGGAGCGGGCGCGGCCAGCAGCGCCGGGTCCTGCTGGAGGATCTCCTGGTGCAGCGCCACCAGTTCGGGCCCGGGCGTGAGCCCCAGCTCCTCGTCCAACCGGCGCCGTAGCTCCTGGTAGCCGTCCAGTGCTTCGCTGGGGCGGCCGGCGCCGTACAGCGCGCGCAGGTGCGCGGCGCGCAGCCGCTCCCGCAGCGGGTGCCGCGCCACCAGATCGCCCAGCTCCGCGGCGAGCGGACGGTGGTCGCCCACGTCGAGGCGGGCCTCGGCCTGTTCCTCGACGGCCAGCAGGCGCTCCTCCTCCAGGCGGGCGACGGCGGCGCGCGCGAAGGGGTCGTCGACGAAGTCGGCGAAGGCGGGGCCGCGCCACAGCTCCAGCGCCTCGGTGAGGATCCCGGCGCGCTCGCGGGGGTCGCGAGCCGTCCGCGCCCGCGCGGTGAGCGCGGTGAAGCGGGCGGCGTCCACGGCATCGTCGTCCGTCTCCAGGGCGTAGCCGAGGGCGCGGCGTACGACGAGGCCCCGGCCGCCGGCCCCGGCGAGCACCCGGCGCAGCCGGGACACCAGGGTCTGGAGCGCTCCCGTGGGGTTGGCGGGCGGTGCGTCCCCCCACAGTTCGTCCACGAGGCGGTCGGCGCCGACCGCCTGCCCGGGCGCGGTGAGCAGCGCGGCGAGGAGCATGCGGACCTTGGCCTCCGGCACCGCCACGAGGTGGCCGTCCGCCGACCAGACCGCCAACGGACCCAGTACCCCGAAACGCATGGGGCCAACGGTACGACGTGCCCGCAGGTCGCCGCGCTGAGTCCCGTCTCCGGCGCCCCCGGACGGAGCCGCGGAGCCCTGGCGGGAGCGTCGGCCCTGCGACCCGTGCCCCTGTTTCGCTGCCCCTGTCACTTGTCTGCGGGCTGAGGGCAGGGTGCTCAGGGGCGCGGGGAACTGCGCGAACAACCACGGTGCACCCGCAGGAACTAGCCGGCCGGCGGAGTTACGGCGGGTCTTTAGGGGTGCGGGGGGAACTCCCGTGCCGCTGGTGGACCGCAAGGCCACCGCCAGTGGAGCGCAAGGGCGGGCCCGCAGGCTACGGGGGCCGGTTCGAACCGGACGGGAGGGCATCCGCACTCCCGACCTCATGACCAGGAGTCGACATGAGCAAGGCCGCAGGCAGGTACGCAGGCAAGAAGGCCGTCGTCACCGGCGGTACGCACGGCATGGGCCTGGCCATCGTCAAGGCGCTGGTGGCCGAGGGCGCCGAGGTGGTGCTCACGGGCCGCAACGAGAAGAAGATCGAGGAGGCCCGCAGCGAGCTGCCCGCAGGCTCGGCGTACGTCACGCGCTCGGACGCGGCGAGCATGGCGGACGTCCGCGCGCTGGCCGACACCGTGCAGCGCGAACTCGGCCGGGTCGACTACCTGTTCGTGAACCACGGCATAGCCGAGGTGCAGGTCCTGGAGGAGGTCACCGAGGACTCCTGGGACCGGTCCTTCGCCATCAACGCCAAGGGGGCGTTCTTCACGGTGCAGAGCCTGTCGCCGCTGCTCAACGACGGCGGCGCCATCGTCTTCACCACGGTCGCCAACGACCTGACCTTCCCCGGCCTGAGCGCGTACGCCGGTTCGAAGGAGGCCGTGCGCGCCATCACCCAGGTCCTGGCGGCGGAGCTGCTGCCGCGCCGCATCCGGGTCAACGCGATCGCGCCCGGCTACATCAAGACCCCGACGATGGGCGTGGCCGGGATGACGGACGAGGAGCGCCGGGCGTTCGAGAAGCAGGGCGCCGAGACGACTCCGCTGGGCCGGATGGGCACGTCGGAGGAGGTGGCCGCGGCGGCGCTGTTCCTCGCGGTGGACGCGACGTTCACGACGAACGTGGAACTCCCGGTCGACGGCGGCTTCGCCCAGGGCCTCACCGGCGCGGTGCACTGACCGACGGCCTCGTCCCCGGGGCCCTCCGCCCCGGGGACCCTCCCTACCCGGCCCGGCCGCCGAAGACCGGTGCGAGGACGAGTTCCCCCGCGCCCCGCGCCACGAGGTGCGCACCGCCCGCCGCGAGGGCGACGGGGATCCGGGCGCGCGCGCCCACTTCGCGTACGAACAGCTCCGGCGCCGCGGCGACCGTACGGCCGCCCAGCAGCACCCGGTCGATGTCCAGCAGCGCGACGAGGTTGGCCGCGCCGACGCCGAGGATCCGGGCCGCCTCGGTGACGTCCCCGCGGGCCACCGCCGCCAGGCACAGCGCCTCGATGCAGCCGCGCTGACCGCAGGCGCAGATCGGCCCGTTCAACTGGATGACCTGGTGGCCGAACTCGCCCGCGCCGGTGCGCGCGCCCCGGTGGACCGCGCCGTCCAGCACCAGGCCGGCGCCCAGGCCGGTGCCGAGGTGGAGGTAGGCGAAGGAGTCGCCGGGCGCGGCCGGCAGGCCGAGCGCCGCCGCGTTGGTGTCCTTGTCGAGGACCGTGGGCATCGTCAGCCGCGCGGCGAAGGCGTCCCTGAGCGCATAGCCGTCCCACTCGGGGAAGCCGGTGATCCGGCCGGTCACCCCGGCCGCGTGGTCGAGCGGGCCGGGCAGCCCGACGCCGACGCCGAGCACCTGGCAGCTCCCGCCGCTGCCGTCCGGGCAGGGGCGCTCCGCCGGCAGCCGGGCGGAGAGCGCCTCCGAGAGCAGCGCCTCCACCTCGCCCGCCGCCGTCTCCACCACGGTTTCCGCGCCCGCGCCCAGGTCCAGCGGGGCGGTGCGGGACGCGGTGACCGTGCCGTACAGGTCCAGCAGCACCACCGTGAGTTCGTCCCGGTCCAGGTGGAGTCCGACGGCGTGGCGCGCGTCCGGCACCAGGCGCAGTACGGTGCGCGGTTTGCCGCCGGTGGCGACCCGCCGGCCCGCGTCGACGACCAGTCCGTCCGCCCGCAGCCGCGCGACGATCTTGCTGACGGCCTGCGGCGTGAGCCCGGTCCGCTCGGCGAGGTCGAGCCGGCTGAGGCCGTCCTCCCTCGCGCGCCGCAGCAGGTCCAGCACGAGTGCCGAGTTGTGCCCGCGCAGCACCGGCAGGTTGGCGCCCTCCTGCGCGCCGCCCCGACCGTCCCCGCCCCCGCCGCCGCCCCTGCCAGCGCCCAGTCCCAGGCCGCTGCTTCTCCTCATGGCGCTCATGGCGTCATTCTGCCGTGCGCTTGCGCTTTGGCAACAGCGTTGTTTAAGTAAAGCCATGAGTGGTTTCCCGACCGACTCCACGACGGGCCTCAGGGCGGACCCCAGGGCGGACCCCAGGACGGATCCCAGGGTGGACTCCAGCTCCGCGACGGGTGCCGACGCCCCCCTCGCCGTGGGACTCGTCGGCTACGGCCTCGCGGGCTCCGTCTTCCACGCCCCGCTGATCGCCGCCACCCCCGGGCTCGTCCTCGACACGGTCGTCACGTCCGACCCGGCACGCCAGGACCAGGCGCGCGCCGAGCACCCGGGCGTACGGATCGCCACGACGCCCGACGAGCTGTGGCAGCGCGCCGACGAGCTGGACCTGGTCGTCATCGCCTCCCCCAACCGCACCCACGTCCCCCTGGCCACCGCCGCGCTGCGCGCCTCGCTCGCGGTCGTCGTGGACAAGCCGGTCGCCGGCACCGCCGCCGAGGCACGCGACCTCGCCGCCCTCGCGGCCGAGCGCGGCCTGCTGTTCTCCGTCTTCCACAACCGCCGCTGGGACAACGACTTCCGCACCGTCGCCCGGGTGGTCGAGAGCGGCGACCTCGGCGTGGTGCAGCGCTTCGAGTCCCGTTTCGAGCGCTGGCGGCCCCGTCCCAAGGGCGGCTGGCGCGAGTCCGGCGACCCGCAGGAGATCGGCGGCCTGCTGTACGACCTCGGCAGCCACGTCGTCGACCAGGCGCTGGTGCTCTTCGGCCCGGTCGTGCGGGTGTACGCGGAGTCCGACGTGCGCCGTGCCGGCGCCGAGGCCGACGACGACACCTTCTTCGCCCTCACCCACGCGAGCGGCGTCCGCTCCCACCTGTGGGTCAGCGCCACCGCCGCCGAGCTGGGCCCCCGCTTCCGGGTGCTGGGCTCGCGCGCCGGCTTCGTGAAGTACGGCCTGGACCCCCAGGAGGCCGAGCTGCGCGCGGGCCGGCGGCCGGTGCCGGGCGAGCCGTGGGGCGTGGAGGACGAAGCCCTGTGGGGGCGGATCGGCGCCGGCGAGTCCCCGACGACCGGCGGCGGCCGGCCCGTACCGACGCTGCCCGGGGACTACCCCGCGTACTACGACCTCGTCGCCCGCGCGCTGCACACCGACACGCCGCCGCCGGTCACCGGCGAGCAGGCGGCGGCCACCCTGGCCATCCTGGAAGCGGCACGCCGTTCCGCCCGCGAGGGCACCACCGTGGAGGTGTCGTCCGTATGACCCACGCCGCACCGACCGCAGCCGGCGCCGCACCCGCCGCCGAATCCCCGCCGACCGTCGAGGAGCTGTCCGCCCAGGAGCAGCGCCTCACGCTGCCCCGCTTCACCCACACCGACGCCTGGGCGCTCGGCAATCTCCTGGTGGAGATGGCGCGGCTGCGCGAGGCGCCCGTGGCGATCGACATCCGGCGCGGACAGCAACAGCTCTTCCACGCCGCGCTGCCGGGCTCCAGCGCGGACAACGACGCCTGGATCGACCGCAAGCGGCGGGTGGTGGAGCGCTACGGCGAGAGTTCGCTCCTCGTCGGCACCCGGCACCGCGAGCGCGGCACCGCCTTCGAGCAGTCCGCCCGACTGGCCCCGGACCGCTACGCCGCGCACGGCGGTTCGTTCCCGATCGCGGTGGAGGGCGCGGGGGTGATCGGGGCCGTCACGGTCTCGGGGCTGCCGCAGCTCGCGGACCACGCACTCGTGGTGGAGGCGCTGGAACGGTTCGCGTCCACGGCGCACGGAGCGTCGGGCGTCTAGACCCGTCGTACGGCGGGGGCCGTGCGACGGGCTACGCGTCCTGGAAGGTCTGGCGCTGCCGGCCCAGGCCCGCCACCTCCAGCTCGACCACGTCACCCGCCGTCAAGTACCGCCCGTCCGCACTCCCGAGGGCCACTCCCCCCGGCGTCCCCGTGTTGATCACGTCACCCGGGTAGAGCGTCATGAAGCGGCTGACGTAGCGGACGACGTCGGCGACGGGGAAGATCTGGTCCGCGGTCGTGCCGTCCTGCTTGAGTTCGCCGTTCACCCACAGCCGCAGCGCCAGCGCCTGCGGGTCCGGCACCTCGTCCGTCGTCACCAGCCACGGCCCGAAGGGGTTGAACGTCTCGCAGTTCTTCCCCTTGTCCCAGGTGCCGCCCCGCTCCAACTGGTACTCGCGCTCGGACACGTCGTGCGCGACGGCGTACCCGGCGACGTACGCCAGGGGGTCCTCGTCGTCGCCGACGTAGCGCGCGGTGCGGCCGATGACGACCGCGAGTTCGACCTCCCAGTCGGTGCGGGTGCTCCCCCGCGGCACGAGGACGGTGTCGTACGGACCGACGACCGTGTCCGCCGCCTTCAGGAAGACCACCGGCTCGGCCGGCAGCTCAGCGCCGATCTCCTCGGCGTGGCCGTGGTAGTTCAGCCCGATGCACACGACCTTCCCGACACGGGCCAGCGGAGGCCCGACGCGCACGTCCCCGGGAACGTCCAACAGGGGCAGCACACCGGCACCGGCGGCAGCGCGGATCCGGTCGAGGGCGAAGGCGTCGGCGAGGAGGTCGCCGTCGATGTCGTCGACGAGTCCCGTGAGGTCACGCAGGGTCGTGCCGTCCTGATCGAGCAGCGCCGGCCGCTCGCTGCCCGGCGCGCCGACGCGCAACAGCTTCATCTGATCTCTCCCCTGGTCCAGCCCGAATCCGTGTGCGCCCGGACGATGCTCGGCGATCATCGCAGGATCGAGTTTCGTCCGATCCTCCAAGCCCCCCGCGCACCGTGCAAGACCCCGTTCACCCACTGGGACGCGCTACGGCGCGGTAGCGCCGTGCCGCGTCGCCAACGCCCGCGCCTGCGGCCCGTCTGCGGCTGCTCGCGCACTTCCGCAGGCCCCCGCGCCGCTTGGACGGTTTCGCCGCGGCGCTGGGGGTCTGTTGGTCTCCGCACCCTGGTGGGGCTTGTTCGCGCAGTTCCGCCCCCTGTGCCCTGCGGGCACGGGGGGACCCCCAGCGCCCCTGTTTCGCTTCCTCCGTCACCCTTCTGCGGGCCGGGGCGGAGGTACTCAGGCGCGCTGGGGCCCGTGCCCTCAGGGTGCCGGGCACAGGGCGCGGAACTGCGCGGCCAACGCACCCGCGGCGCCGCGGCGAGACCGTCGCCCCCGCCCCACCTACCGCCTCTCCACACCCCTCAGCTTCCCCCACACGATCAACCGGTACTTCGAGCTGAACTCGGGCGTGCACGTCGTCAGCGTCAGATAGCGGCCCGGCTGCGCGTAGCCGGCCTCCGGCCGCACCAGGGACCGCGGCACCGGGCGGATCACCCCCACGTCGCCCGGCGTGGTCTGCGGAAGCGTCCTGTCCACCGCGTAGACGTACACCGCGTCCCGGGTCTCGATGCGGATGTCGTCACCGGGCCGCAGCCGGTTGACGTAACGGAACGGCTCGCCGTGCGTGTTGCGGTGGCCGGCGAGGGCGAGGTTCCCCGGCTGCCCGGGACGCGCGGTGCCGGGGTACTGGCCGACGTACCCCTTGTCCAGCACGCCCTGCTTGGCGACGCCCTCGGCGACGGGCGCGGTCACCCCGAGGCGGGGAATGCGGATCACGGCGTACGCCCGGTCCCAGCGGGGCGTACGCCCGGCGCCCGCTCGCGCGTCACCGTCACCGTCACCGTCGCGGTCACCACCGCCGCCACCGTCACCACGCGCCCCACCAGACGCACTGGACGCTTCAGAAACCTCAGCCCCCTCGGAAGCGCCAGGCGCACCAGGCGCACCAACCGCGTCCACCCCCACCTCGTCCCACTCCTGCTCCAGCGCCGCCACCACCCGCTCCGCCCCCGCCCTGGCCTGCCGGTTCGTCCACCACAGCTGGTGGACGACGAGCAGCAGGACCACGACGCCGAGCGTCACCGCTGCCTCCGCGCCGACCCACAGGACTCCGGCCACCCGCGCGCGCCCCCGCCGCCCGCGCCCCTGAACGACGACGGGCAACCGTTCGCGCCGCTTCGACCGCATCCGCACGCGCGCACCATAAGCCGCCGCCCCGCAACCCACCAGAGCCGTGCGCACCGCGACGCACCCACGGAGGCGGGGCCGGACCGTTCGCCGTACGGCAGTACGGTGTCCCCCATGCGCCCCGACACGCCTGCCGACCACGTCGCCGAAGCCGAACGTCTGCTGCGCACCGCGACGCAGTACCCGGAGGACCACGAACCCCTGCTGCTGCGGGCCGCGGCCCACCTCGAACTCGCCGGCGACCGCGAATACGCCTCCACCCTCTACGACCGGCTCCTCGCCGCCGGCACGGACCGCCCCCTGCTGGTCAAGGCGCTGCAAGCGGCCAACCTGTGGGAGTACGGCCACGAGGCCGAGGCCCGCGCACTGATCACCGGCATCCGTACCGCCGCCCCCGTCGACCCGGCCCCCTGGGAGGTGATCGCCGAGACGCTGGAGTCCCACGACGAACTGGAGGCGTCGCACGACTGCTTCACCACGGCCCTCTCCCTGCTGCTGACGCCCGGGGACGACGAGGTCACATACGAGACCCAGTCCCTGCTGATCGGCCGCCACCGCGTCCGTCGGCTGCTGGGCCTGCCGCACGACGCCCGGGACACCCTCGCCGACAAGGTGCACGCCGTCCACGCGGAGATCTCGCTGGATGAGCTGCACGACCCCAACCGGCTGTGGGCCCTCGGCTCCGACAACCCCGCCGAGCTGCGCGCCGAGATCGCCCGGCTCCGCTCCGAGCTGGGCTCCTACCGTTCGGCGCTGTCGCGGCCCTTCCCGGTCGCGGTGCTGCACTGGCCGAAGGGGGAGTTCGACGAGCTGCTGAGCGCGTATCCGCAGCTCGCGGTCGAATACCCCTCGCACGAGGAGCACCTCGCCGCGATCGAGGGCGCGCTGCGCGACGCGGCGGCCACCGGGACGGCCAACCTCGGCGTCGTCACGGCGACGGTCCCCTCGTACGAGGCGTTCGCCGCGTCCGAGCAGTCCTCCCCCGCCTCCGTCGACCTCCTCCCCCAGTACGCCACCACCCTCGCGGCCCGCGGGCGGGCCCTGCCGTGGCCGCCGGCGAAGGGCGCGGCGTGCTGGTGCGGCTCGGGCGCGACCTACCGCGAGTGCCACGGCGGACCGGCGGCGACGCCGCCTTCTGCCCGGGACTGACGAGCCGACACATCACGACTCGGCATCATCTAGGGCTCCGACGCCCCGATCGGCCGTCCGGAACGCCATGATCAGCCCACTCAGATCGGTTCTGTCGGCCTTGGGGGGCACATGTCTCCGATATATGCGCGTGGGCGCATCGCGCTAACCACTGCCGGAGTCGTCGTCGTGTTGGGAACGGCCGTCGGCTGCGGATCGGAAACGAAGGACAAGGAAGGGGCCAGCCCGGGCAGCTCCGGCGTGGTCGCCCAGACCTCCCAAGCGGCTGGCTCCGGTCAGGGGAGCTTGCTGCTGCGCAATGACCAAGTCAGCGCGAGCACCGCCAAGGAAGTGGTGGTGAAGGTGTTGGACAACGACGCCGCCGCCCTCGCGGACGGGACCGGCAAGGACCTGAACGCGGCGTTCGCCCAGGGCGAGGTGGAACTCACCGTGGAGAGCGGGCCCGGCAGCGGTGCGGCCCAGGTGAAGGACGGGACGATCGTCTACACGTCGAACGCCGACTACGAGGGCGAGGACGTGATCAACTACCGGGTGCGCTTCAAGGGCGCGAAGGACGACATGAGCGCCAGCGCCGCGCTGCGCATAACGGTCACCCCGTAACCCCGGCACGGAAGTCGCCCCGGGTGGGGCAGGGCCTCTGCTTTGGCCCCGCCCCGCCCGGGGCTCGGGGGTGCCGCGTTCCCGGTGACCGCGCCGCGGGGGATGGGCGATCAGCCGGCGGGAACCGGCGCCCACGGCGTACGGAGGGACAGTTCCGAACGCCGCAGTCGAAGGGGGCAAGCCGCCCCGGACATCGTCGAAACACGAGGCGAACGGGCGGAACATTCCTCGCTCCGGCACTGCCCGATTCAGCTCGACGTGAGTCGGCTGGAAGCGCAGCAGTCCACATGGGCTCGGCCCGGCTCGTTCTCGTTCTCGTACTCGTGCTTCTTCTCGTTCGATTTCCTTCGGCCGCGCAGTGCGTTACTCGGCCTTCTTGACCAGTTTTCCGTCCGCGGCGATCGCGAACCACTCGCCGTCCAGGCCCTGCCCGTTCACGTCCCCGGCCGCCGTGTCCCCGACGTAGTAGTACAGCGGCCAGTCCCCGTACACCGCCTGTTCCGCGCCCTCCTCCAGCTTCGTCTCCTTCAGCAGCGACGGCTGGATTCCCGGGCCCGCGGCGACGTCCCGGGCGGTGGTCAGGGCCGGCCAGACGGCGATGCAGTCGGCGTCGCAACTGCTCGCGCCCGGCTTGTCCTTGGTGAATCCGTAGAGCGTCCGGCCCCTGTCGTCGACGAGGATCCGGCCCAGCGACGAGTCGGCGACCTGCACGGACGAGGAGCCCGCAAGCTTCGCCGGCGCCGGCACCCCGGTCGCGCCGTTGCCCTTGCCCTCGCTGGAGGAGGGCAACTCGTCGGAGCCCCCACAGGCGGTCAGGGTCAGCAGGGCGAGGGTGGCCGCGGCGGCGGCGGCCGTGGCGAACGTGGCGGAGCGTTTGCTGCGCATGGTGGGTCCCCCGGCTCGATGGCGTGTGGGTCTGCCCGGTAATACGGCCGCTACTGACCAACGGTTCAACCGCCGATGCCAATTCTTCCGCTGAACCACCCCTCGCCCGGATGCGTTCTCTCCCACGACCGGCCATCGCCATCGGGGTCGGTGTCCAAGGGAAGGGACGAGAACAGGTGCGAACGAGGTGCCCGTGCCCGGCGGCCCCGCCGTGAACGACCCCGACGCCGCCGCCCGCGCCCACGTCACGGTGAAGGGCGACCGGGTCACCTGCTCGCTCCGGTGGAAGAACGTCGTGCCCGGCCTCAGCGGGCGCCTTCGGCAAGAACGGCAACGTCGTCGTCTTCAGCTTCTTCAACCGGCCCGTCCCGGAGGGCGTCTTCGCCTTCTCCGGCCGGCTGAACGGCCAGAAGGCGGACGTCGTGCAGCGGGTGAACGCCGACCCAGAACTACTACTCCAACATCCACACCGCCGAGTTCCCCGACGGAGCCGTGCGCGGCCAGCCCTTCCGCTGACGCCGAACGCCGACCCCGAACCACGGAACGACCGCATCACGACGCGTGTCCGCCCGGCCCCTTCATCGCGGAGGCCGGGCGGACACGCGTCGTGATCGGCCCGCGGTCAGCCGCCGAGGCCGTGCACCACCGTGTAGATCACCAGTCCGGCGAGAGCGCCCACCACGGTGCCGTTGATCCGGATGAACTGGAGGTCCCGGCCGATGTGCGCCTCGATCTTGCGGGAGGTGTGCTCCGCGTCCCAGCCGGCGACCGTGTCCGAGATCAGGGAGGTGATCTCCCCGCGGTAGGTCGTCACCACGTACACCGCGGCGTCCTCGATCCAGCCGTCCAGCTTCGACTGCAACCGCTCGTCCGTCGACAGCCGGGCGCCGAGGGAGAGGAGGGAGGCGCGGGCCCGCAGCCGCAGCTCGCTGCGGTCGTCGTCCGCCGCCGAGATGATCATGGCCCGTACGGACGACCAGACCGAGGCGATCACGTCCTGCACCTCCTCGCGGGAGAGCAGGTCGGACTTCATGCGCTCCACCCGGGCCCGGGTGTCCGTGTCCGACTGGAGGTCGGCGGCGAAGTCCGCGAGGAAGCGGTCGATGGCGCCGCGCGCGGGGTGGTCCGGCATGTCCCGCACCTCGGTGACGAAGCGCAGCAGCTCCCGGTAGACCCGCTCGCCGATCTTGCGGTCCACGAACCGGGGGGTCCACCCCGGCGCCCCGCCCTCGATGGCGTCCATCACCGAGTCCGAGTGCTCCACCAGCCAGTCCTGGGCTCGGGTGCAGACCAGGTCGACGGCGCGGTGGTGCGCCCCGTCGGCGACGACCTTCTCCAGGGTCTTGCCGACGCCGGGGGCGATCTCCACCGCATTGGCCCGGCGGGTGATGGCCTCGCCGACGACGGCCTGCACGTCGGCGTCCCGCAGCACCGTGAGCGCACCGCGCAGGGCGGTGGACAGCTCGGCGGTCACCCGGTCTGCGTGGGCGGGCTCCGCCAGCCAGGCCCCGAGCCGCGCGCCGATGCCGAGGGAGCGCAGCCGGGTGCGCACCACGTCCTCGGAGAGGAAGTTCTCCCCGACGAAGGAGCCGAGCGAGGCGCCGAGCTGGTCCTTCTTGTTCGGAATGATCGCGGTGTGCGGGATGGGGACGCCGAGGGGGTGGCGGAAGAGGGCGGTGACCGCGAACCAGTCGGCGAGGGCGCCGACCATGCCGGCCTCCGCCGCCGCGGCCACGTACCCCGCCCAGGGGCCGGCGCCTTCGTTCTTCGCCCAGGTGGCGAGGGCGAAGACGAGCGCGACGAAGAGCAGCAGCCCGGTGGCGAACCGCTTCATGCGGCGCACTCCGCGCTGCTTCTCGGCGTCCGCTTCGGTGTACGCGAAGGACGGCAGCCCCACCCGCGCCCCGCCCCGCCCGGCCTCGGGCGCAGCCGCCCCGGCCTGGGGCGTGCCCTCCGGTTGATCCCGGTCCGTGCTGTTCATCCTGCTCCACCCGTCCGCGCGCAGCCCGTACGCATTGTCCCTATCTCAGGGACTCCCGGGACGCATCCGGAGTTCCCGTACGACCCCCCGTCCACCTGGCGAGTTCTCGCCAGCCGGGCCGGGGCGCGTGAGATCAGCCCAGTTCCCGCGGGTCGTCGCCCTTGTGCAGCCGGCCCTGTCGCCTGGCCTGCTCGCGCTCCGCCTTCAGCCGCTGGCGCTCCGCCCTGGTCCGCTTGCGGCGCACATCGATCCCGCCCATCAGGGCGAAGCCGGTGATGCGCACCCGGGGCGCGGCCGGGTCCGGCAGGGCCTCGTCGCTGCCGGACTCGTCGAAGCCGCCCATGAAGCCGAAGCCGTTGACGTCCACGTTCAGCTCCGGCGGCACGATGACGTCGATGCCGCCCATCAGGGCGAAGCAGCGGATGACGACCTCGCGGTCCTCGAAGTGAGCCTCCCTGAGGTCCAGCTCTCCGCCGCCCATGACCGTGTACGCGTTGAAGGAGCGGGGCACCGTCCAGCGGCCCCGCCGGGAGAAGCCGCCCCACATGGCGAAGGCGAACTTCGAGGTGGCCAGGCCGCCGATGCGGTCGGCCCAGCGCACCGGGCGGTCCGCCGAGGTCGCGGCCGGGGCCGCGGACGGGGACTCGATCGTGGTGCCCGGCGCGGGCAGATCGCTGACCAGCGGCTCCAGCTCGCCGTGGGTGCGCGCCTGGTAGGTGGCGTCGAGGCGGTCGTTGAACTCCTCCATCGTGAGCCGGCCCTCCGCCACCGCCTCGCGGAGCCGCTCGGCGATCCGTTCCCGCTCGGAGTCGGAGGCTCTCATCTCAGGGAGTTCACTCATACGGGAAGGATAGTCAGCGCCCCCGGTCATGCCCCGGTCACGCCCCGGTCCCGCCCCAGGGCCGGTCACGCTCCGGGCCGGTCCGCGTACATCCGGGCGATGACCGCCTCGATGTCGGGCTCCCGCACCGACAGGTCGACCACCGGGTACTGCTCCGCGACCGCGGCCACCAGCGGCGCCGCCGACTGGCCGGCGGGGAAGGCCAGCCACTGCCGCGGCCCCTCCACCTTCACCGTGCGCGCCAGGTCCAGGGCGAGCGGCGGCAGCTCGCGCTCCAGGTCGACGACGAGGGTGCGTTCGCTCGCCCCCACCTCGTGGAGCCCGGCGAGCGCCCCGTCGTACATCAGCCGCCCGTGGTCGATGACCATGACCCGGCGGCACAGTTGCTCGATGTCGGTCAGGTCGTGCGTGGTCAGCAGGACCGTGGTGCCGCGTTCGGCGTTCAGGTCCCGCAGGAACTCCCGCACCTTCGCCTTGGAGACAACGTCGAGGCCGATCGTCGGCTCGTCGAGGTACAGCACCTCCGGGTCGTGCAGCAGCGCCGCCGCGATGTCGCCGCGCATCCGCTGCCCCAGCGAGAGCTGACGCACCGGCACGTCCAGCAGCTCCCCCAGCTCCAGCAGGTCCACGCAGCGGTCCAGGTTCTCCCGGTAGCGCCGGTCGGGGATCCGGTACATGCGGTGCATCAGCCGGTACGAGTCCGCCAGCGGCAGGTCCCACCACAGGGTGGTGCGCTGTCCGAAGACCACGCCGATCCGGCGCGCCATCCGGGTCCGGTCCCGGGACGGGTCGACCCCGGCGACCCGCAGTCGGCCGCCGCTGGGCGTGAGGATGCCGGTGAGCATCTTGATGGTGGTGGACTTGCCGGCGCCGTTCGGGCCGATGTAGCCGACCATCTCGCCGCGCCGCACCCGGAAGGTGAGCCCGTCGACGGCGCGCACCTGCCGCTTCTCCCGGCGCAGCAGCCCGACCCGCCGGTGGACGTCGAAGACCTTCTCGACGCCGTCCACCTCGATCACGTCGGGCGCCTCGACGAGGTCCGGCGCCTTCGGCGCCTCGGTGTCAGTGGTCACGGTCGGTCAGCTCCCTGTGCTGCGGTACGTACGGAGGCCCGCCCGCCACGCCGCCCCGGCCAGCGCACAGCACCCGGCGGCGATCAGGGGCGGCGCGAAGGCCAGCCACTGCGGCACGTCGAGCGGGTACGAACGGCCGAGGACGTACAGCCCGGGCAGCCAGTTCACGAAGGCCAGCGGTACGACGAAGGTCACCCCGCGCACCAGGTCGCGGGCGAAGACCGTCGGCGGGTACTGGAGCAGGGTGTTGCCGCCGTAGGTGAAGGCGTGCTGCACCTGGGCCGCGTCCTGGGCGACGAACTGGAAGGCGGCGCCGGCCACGAAGACACAGCTGAAGACGACCGCGCCGCTCAGCAGCATCATCGGCACCATGAGCACCTTCACCGGCGTCCAGTCGACGACGGCGTCGACGGAGTACAGCCCGTAGGCGAGGACGAGCCCGCCCTGGGTGATCCGTCCGAGCCGGCGCAGCGCGAAGCGGTCGGCGGCGATCTGCGCCAGCACGGGCGCGGGCCGCACCAGCAGGGTGTCCAGCGTGCCGTCGCGCACCCGCCGCCCCACCCGCTCCACGGAGCCGAGGAGCAGGTCGCTGATGCCGAAGGCGGTGGAGGCGATCCCGTAGAGGAAGGCGATCTCGCCGAGCGTGTAGCCGCCGAGCGCGTCGACGTGGGAGAACATCAGCACGATGGTGAGGAAGTCGAAGCCGGTGACGGCGAGGCTCGCCAGCAGCGTCATCGCGAAGGACGCCCGGTAGGCCATGGTGGAGCGGATCCACATGGCGGTGATCAGCCCGTAGGCGCGCACGCCCTCCCGCAGCGCGCCGCGGTACCGCACGGTCGGTTCAGCCACCCTGCACCACCACCCGGCGCACCGCCGCCGACTGGACCAGCCGTCCGGCGACCAGCAGCACCGCGGCCCAGCCGAGCTGGAACGCGTACGCCTCCAGCAGTCCGCTGCCGGTGCGCTCGCCGAGGAGGACGTCCGCCGGGACCTGGAGCACGGACGACCAGGGCAGCGCACGGGCGATCTCGCCGAGGGCACCGGGGAAGACGTTCAGCGGCAGCAGCATCCCGGAGAAGAACAGCCCCGTCAGCATGGCGATCTGCAAGATGCCCGAGCCGTCCAGCAGCCAGAACGCCAGCAGCGCGAAGAGGTACCGGACGGCGAAGCCGACGACGAGTCCGAAGAAGACGGCGAGCAGGAAGGCGAGCCAGGTCAGCGCGGAGGTCGGCAGCGCGAGGTCGAAGACGAGCGCACCGCAGGCGAGCGGGACGAGGCCGCGCCCCAGCAGTTGGAAGCAGGCGCGGCCGAGGTCGGCGGCGAGCCACCACAGTTGGAGGTCGGCGGGGCGGTAGAGGTCGATCGCGACGTCGCCGGTGCGGATGCGTTCGACCAGTTCGTCCTCGAAGCCGCCGCCCATCAGCGCGCCGGCGGCCAGCAGCGCCTGCCCGAGCCAGACGTAGGTGAGGGCCTGGGTGACGTCGTACCCGCCGAGCTGGGGGCGCTCGTCCCACAGGGCGATGTAGGTGTAGGCCAGGATGAAGCCGAAGACGGTGTTGGTGAAGACGCCCGCCGCGGTCGCCACCCGGTACGTCGCGTACCGGCGGAACCAGCCGACGGCGACGACTCCGTACAGGCGCACGTCCGTTTCCCCTCCCCTGCACGTCTCGTTGTTCCCTAAAAGCACCAAAGCGCAGGAGCTTAGTACGGCGGCCCGCGTCCGCGCGATCGGTTTGTTCGACGCCGTGACGCGCGAGGGTCCAGGGGATGTCTGACCGAAAAGTGCAGTATGTGCCTATGAGCGAGCAGCCACCGCAGCAGGGGTGGACCCCCCGGGACGAAACCGCGGTCGCTCCGGCGGCCACCGCTGCCCCCGTCGGCGGCGCAGGACGGCGCCGCGGCCCGGGTCCACGGCGCAGGCGGACGGGGTGGCGCCGGCTGGTCCCCACCTGGCGCACGCTGCTGGGCGGGGTGCTGATCGGGGCGGGGCTGGTCGTCGGCGGCTTCGCCGCCGGTTACGCCTTGGTCCACATCCCGCCCGCGAACGCCATGGCGACCGCGCAGTCCAACGTCTACCTGTACGCGGACGGCACCCAACTCGCCCGGGACGGCGAGGTCAACCGGGAGAGCGTGCCGCTGTCCCAGGTCCCGATGAGCGTCCAGCGGGCGGTGCTCGCCGCCGAGGACCGCAACTTCCACACGGACCGCGCCGTCGACCCCAAGGCGATGGTCCGGGGCGCCTGGAACACCCTGACCGGCAAGGGCAAGCAGTCCGGCTCCACGATCACGCAGCAATACGTGAAGAACTACTACCTGGGCCAGGAACAGACGATCTCGCGGAAGTGGAAGGAGTTCTTCATCGCGATCAAGCTGGGCCGCGAGCAGAGCAAGAGCGAGATCCTCCAGGGCTATCTGAACACCAGCTACTTCGGGCGCAACGCGTACGGGGTGCAGGCCGCGGCCCAGGCGTACTACGGCACGGACGCCGCCGACCTCACCACCGCCCAGGGCGCCTACCTGGCGTCGCTGCTGAACGCGCCCAGCGCCTTCGACGTCACCACCCATCCGGAGAACCGGTCCGCCGCGCTGGCGCGCTGGGAGTACACCCTCGACGGCATGGTGAAGAAGGGCTGGCTGAGCGAGGCCGAGCGGGCGTCGACGACCTTCCCCGCCCCGCAGAGCGCCAAGCCCGCCACCGGCCTGTCCGGACAGCGGGGTTATGTGGTGCAGGCGGTCGAGGAGCACCTGACCAGCCACGGCATCGTGGACGAGAAGACCCTCGCCGCCGGTGGCTTCCGGATCACCACCACCCTCCAGCGGACGAAGCAGGACGCGTTCGTCGAAGCCGTGGACGACCAGGTGCTCTCCCGGCTCTCCCCCGACCGGCGCAAGGCCGACCGCAACGTCCGCGTCGGCGGCGCGTCCATTGACCCCGCGACGGGCACGGTGGTCGCGATGTACGGCGGAGTGGACTACACCCGGCAGTACGTCAACAACGCCACCCGCCGCGACTACCAGGTGGGCTCCACCTTCAAGCCGTTCGTCCTCACCACCGCCGTCGACACCGGCGCCCGCACCCAGGACGGCCGGCCCATCACCCCGAACACCGTCTACGACGGCACGAGCGAACGCGCCGTGCAGGGCTGGAGCGGCGCGCGGTACGCCCCGGAGAACGAGGACGGCAAGTCGTACGGCCCGATCACCGTGCAGACCGCCACCGACAAGTCCGTGAACGCGGTGTACGCGCAGCTGGCCATGGACGTCGGCCCGGCGGACGTCAAGCGCACCGCGATCGCGCTGGGCCTGCCGTCGGGCACCCCCGACCTGTCCTCGTCGCCGTCCATCGCGCTGGGCGCGGCGACCGCGAGCGTGCTGGACGTGACGCAGGCGTACGCCACCCTCGCCAACCACGGGCGGCACGGCACGTACACCATCGTCGCGAAGGTCACCCGCGGCGGCGTCGACGTGGAGCTGCCGGCCGCGGACGTCGAACAGGTCGTCAGCCGGGCCGCCGCGGACACCACGACGGCGGTGCTCCAGGGCGTCGTGGAGGGCGGCACGGGCACGGCGGCGCAGTCGGCGGGCCGGCCGGCGGCCGGCAAGACGGGCACCGCGGAGGAGGACAAGGCCGCGTGGTTCGCCGGCTACACCCCCCAACTGGCGACCGTGGTCGCGGTGATGGGCCAGGACCCGGAGTCGGGCGTGCAGAAGCCGCTGTACGGGGCGATGGGTCTGCCGCGGGTCAGCGGCGGCGGAGCGCCGGCGCGGATCTGGGGGCAGTTCACCGGGGAAGCGCTGGGCGGGGCGGAGATCCTGGGGTTCGACCTGGAGGGGTCGGGGCCGGGGTCGGGCGCGGGGGACGAGGACTCGCCGTCGGCGTCGTCGACCGCGTCGGACGCGCAGGCGCCGTCGAGCGCGCCGCCGTCACCGGGCGGGTCCGTCGGCGTGACCTCCGCCCCGACCGGTTCGGCGGACCCGGTGCCCCCCGTGCCGTCGGTGGACCTGCCGACGGACGCGCCGCTGGGCGACCTGGGGACGGTGCAGCTGCCGGGCCCGCCGGACGGGGGCCGCAGGGACGAAGGCGGGGGTGGCCCGGGCGCGACGGACGGAGGCACGGGCCTCCTGCCGAGTGCCCGTGCCTCACGTGGTGCGCCCTGACGGGCCGGTGCGTCAGTGGCCGGAGGTCGCCTTCAGGCCGACGACGGCGACGAGGAGCAGGGACACGAAGAAGATCCGCGCCGCGGTGACGGGCTCGTTGAGCGCCACCATGCCGACGATGGCGGCACCGGCCGCACCGATGCCGACCCAGACGCCGTAGGCGGTGCCGATGGGCAGGGTCTTGGTGGCCTGGGCGAGCAGGATCATGCTCGCGACGATGCCGAGTCCGGTGAAGACGCTGGGCCAGAGCTTGGTGAAGCCCTCGGTGAACTTCATGCCGATCGACCAGCCGACTTCGAGCACTCCGGCCACGATCAAAAGGACCCACGCCATGACGGCACCTCCGAGACGATTGAGCTTCTGGGGGTGCGTCGTCTTTGCGTAAACCCGGTACGGCGCGTCTCGTCGGGCTTGCCCCAGCCTAACAAATGGGGGCCGTTCCCCCTGGTGAGCTGCCTCACCACCCTGCGGGCAGCTCCGCCGTGCTTGTCTGCGCCCCGGTCCGGCGTGCCCTGGGCATCTGCCCCGGTCCGGCGTACCCCGGGCATCTCGCCGTAGGACGAAGGCCCCTGTGCCGACTGCGGCCCGGTGGGTGGGCTGTGCGCGCAGTTCCGCCCCCTGTGCCCTGTGGGCACGGGGGGACCCCCCAGCGCCCCTGATTCGCTGCCCCCGTCATTTGACTGCGGGCTCAGGGCAGGGGTTTTAGGGGCGCGGGGAACTGCGCGCACAGCCACCCACCGGGCCGCAGAGACAAACGCTCCCGCGGGGAAACAGCGAGCATGCCACGGCGAGCCGCAGGGGCTCGGGGAGGTGCTACAGGTAGAGGCCCGTGGTGTCTTCCGAGCCCTGGAAGCGGTCCGCCGCCACCGCGTGCAGGTCGCGCTCGCGCATCAGCACGTACGCCACGCCCCGCACCTCGACCTCCGCCCGGTCCTCCGGGTCGTACAGCACGCGGTCGCCGGTCTCCACCGTCCGGACGTTCTGGCCGATCGCGACGACCTCCGCCCACGCCAGCCGCCGGCCCACCGCCGCGGTCGCCGGGATCACGATGCCGCCGGTGGAGCGCCGCTCACCCTCCGGGATGTCGGTGCGCACCAGCACGCGGTCGTGCAGCATCCGGATGGGGAGCTTGTCGTGCTGGGCCTGGTGCCGGGACGACGGCTGGGTGTTCTGTTCATGGCTATTGGCGCTCACGCGTGGAAACCTACCTGCCCCGACGCCCTCGCGGCGCCACGCCCGGGCTCGTCACCGGTTCAGCCCTTGCGCTTGCGGGAGGAGACGGCGAGCAGCCCCACCAGCCCGACCACCACCGCCGCGACCGGCAGCAGCCGCTCCAGCCGCGGGGAGCCGTCGTCCGCGACGAACTTGCCGCGGACGTCCGCGCAGGCGCGCTGCACCGCGTCGAGCGCCCGGCCCTTCGCCTGGTCCACCTGTGAGGCGACCTTCGCCTTGGCGTCGCCGACGATCGTCTTGGGGTGCACCCGCACCCCGATCTCGTCCAGCGTCTCGGCAAGCTGCTCGCGCCGGCGGACGATGTCCGCCTCGATCTGCGCAGGGGTCCTGGCGTCCGACACCGCGCCGCCTCCGTGGTTGTTCCGGTAGTCCTTCCTCGACAGTCTGTCAGCTCGGCGGCGCCCGCACCCCACGGCACCCCCATTACGCTCGACGGCGTACAGCACGCACGCCTTCCGAGGAGAGTCCGATACCCATGAGCGAGCGCCTCCAGACCGGCGACACCGCCCCCGACTTCACCCTGCCCGACGCCGACGGGAACGACGTCTCGCTCTCGGCGCGCCGGGGGCGCAAGGTCATCGTCTACTTCTACCCCGCCGCGCTGACCCCCGGCTGCACCAAGCAGGCGTGCGACTTCACGGACAACCTCCAGCTGCTGGCGGACGCGGGCTACGACGTCATCGGCGTCTCCCCGGACAAGCCGGAGAAGCTGGCGAAGTTCCGCGAGAAGGAGGACCTGAAGGTCACGCTGGTCGGCGACCCGTCGAAGGAGGTCCTCACCGCGTATGGCGCCTTCGGCGAGAAGAAGCTGTACGGGAAGACCGTCACCGGCGTCATCCGGTCGACCGTGGTCGTGGACGAGGAGGGCAAGGTGGAGCGGGCGCTGTACAACGTGAAGGCGACCGGACACGTCGCCAAGATCATCAAGGATCTGGGGATCTAGGGCCGCTCTTGGGCTTGTCCGACGCCCGAACGGGCGGGCGCGCACAGCCAGTAGAGTGGGCGCGTTGGGCCCGTACCCCAGCTGGCTAGAGGGCGCCGGTTTAGGTCCGGTGTGTCGTGGGTTCGAGTCCCACCGGGCCCACGCGCAAGGGCGCGGCTCCCCGAGCGGGGGCCGCGCCCTTGCGCGTACTGCCGGGGTGGACCCGCGGGTCAGGACACCAACTCGCGCACCACCGGCACCAGCGCGCGGAACGCCTTGCCGCGGTGGCTGATCGCGTTCTTCTCCGCCGGGGTCAGCTCGGCGCAGGTGCGGTCCATGCCCTCGGGCTGGAGGATCGGGTCGTAGCCGAAGCCGTTGGTGCCGGCGGGGACGTGGCGCAGGGTGCCGAGCAGTCGGCCCTCGACGACGCGTTCGGTGCCGTCGGGCAGGGCGAGGGCGGCGGCGCAGAAGAAGTGGGCGCCGCGGTGCTCCGCGGAGATGTCGGAGAGCTGGGCGAGCAGCAGGTCGAGGTTGGCGGCGTCGTCGCCGTGGGTGCCGGCCCAGCGGGCGGAGAAGATGCCGGGGGCGCCGCCGAGGACGTCGACGCACAGGCCCGAGTCGTCGGCGACCGCGGGCAGGCCGGTGGCGCGGGCCAGGGCGTGCGCCTTCAGCAGGGCGTTCTCCGCGAAGGTGACGCCGGTCTCCTTGACGTCGGGGACCTCGGGGTAGGCGTCGGTGCCGACGAGGGCGTGCGGGAGGTCCGCGTCGGCGAGGATGGCCCTCAGTTCGGTGATCTTCCCGGCGTTGCGGGTGGCGAGGACGATACGGGTCATGCCCCGATTATCGGTCGGCCCGCCCCCGGCTCCGTCACCGGGCCGGGGACGAGCGGTCGGCCGGTCACGGCGAGCAGACCTTGCCGATCTCCTTGGCCGCGTCCGTGACCGGACTCAGCTCGATGTTCGTGTCGCCGTTCTCGATGGACGTGCGGATGTTGTCGACGCCGCTGTTCAGGTCCTTGACGGCCTTGCTGAGGTCGGCGTTGTCCGTCTTGTCGGAGAGCTCGTCGAGCTCCTTCTCGATGGAGTCCAGGGCCTCGCGCGTCTTGGTGGGGTCCTCCGCCGCGGAGGAGATCGCCGTCTGGAGGTTGTCGACGCTGCTGGCGATCGAGTCGGCGGTCTCGACGCAGTCGAGCGCCTTGTCGATGGCGCTGCACCCCGCGGCGACCGGCACGGTCAGGGCGACGGCGGCGAGCGTCAGGGCGATGCGGCGGCGCGCGGTCATGGTCGGTCCTCCCCCGGCCGCCGGAGGACGTCCCCGGCTGGCCGGGCGCGCGGCTCGTACCGCGCGCCCGTGTCCCAGATGACGCCGCCCCGTACGGCATTGGTTGCTCCGACGTCCGGGGGCGCTCGGAGCACTCGGGGCGCGGCCCCGGGCCGGGGTTACTCGGTGCGCTCCAGGGCCGCGCGCTGGAGCGCGGCGAGGTCGGCGCAGCCCGCGGTGGCCAGGTCGAGGAGGGCGTTGAGCTCCTTGCGGTCGAAGGGCTCGGCCTCGGCGGTGCCCTGGACCTCGACGAAGCGGCCGTCGCCGGTGCAGACCACGTTCATGTCGGTGTCGGCGCGCACGTCCTCCTCGTAACGGAGGTCGAGCAGCGGGGTGCCGTCGACGATGCCGACGGAGACGGCGCTCACCGTGTCGACGAGGGGGCGGCGGCCGGCGCGGACCAGCTTCCTGCCCTGCGCCCAGGCGACGGCGTCGGCGAGGGCGACGTACGCACCGGTGATCGCGGCGGTGCGGGTGCCGCCGTCGGCCTGGAGGACGTCGCAGTCGAGGACGATGGTGTTCTCGCCCAGCGCCTTGGTGTCGACGACGGCGCGCAGCGAGCGGCCGATGAGCCGGCTGATCTCGTGGGTGCGTCCGCCGATCTTGCCGCGTACGGACTCCCGGTCGCCGCGGGTGTTGGTGGCGCGCGGCAGCATGGAGTACTCGGCGGTGACCCACCCCTCGCCGCTGCCCTTGCGCCAGCGCGGCACCCCTTCGGTCACGGACGCGGTGCAGAGGACCCGGGTGTCGCCGAAGGAGACGAGGACGGAGCCCTCGGCGTGCTTGCTCCATCCGCGTTCGATGGTGACCGGGCGGAGCTGTTCGGCGGTGCGGCCGTCGATGCGAGACATGAGCAGGAGCCTAGCGCCCCTCCCGGCGCGCTTCGGCCTGGCCCGGGGGCGTGCGGGATCGCGTGCGGAGGCGTGCAAAAGGGCCCCGCCCTGACCGGCTGCGGGGCCCTTCGTGTGCGTGCCCTGGCCCCTGTTGGGGCCGGGGCTCACATCATGTCTTCGATCTCCGCGGCGATGGGGTCGGCGTCGGTGCCGATGACGACCTGGATCGCGGTGCCCATCTTGACGACGCCGTGGGCGCCGGCGGCCTTGAGCGCGGCCTCGTCGACGAGGTCGGCGTCGGCGACCTCGGTGCGGAGGCGGGTGATGCAGCCCTCGATCTCTTCGATGTTGTCGATCCCACCCAGCCCGGCGACGATCTTCTCAGCCTTCGTGGCCATCTCTTCTCCCTGGTGTTGCCCGGTGCCCGGCACGGGCTCCCGGTGCTGCCTCGGCCCGCGATCGGCCGCTTCGTCACGGTAACGCACGGTTGGCCCATCTTCACGGGCGCGTGGTCACCCCGTACCCAATGATGACGATCACGGCGCTCCGCGCCCGTGGTGCAACTGGTCTACACCAGTCTGCGACAACTGCCAAACCAGGCCGGGTCCGGCCGAGCCAGGGAGGAAGTGTCGATGGCGTCCGCAAACCCCGCAGCACGGCCGCAGCCCGCACAGCCGTGGCGGAGCCGCCTCTACCAAGGGCTCCAGAAGATGGGGCGCAGCCTTCAGCTCCCCATCGCCGTCCTGCCCGCGGCGGGCATCCTCAACCGCCTCGGCCAGCCGGACATCTTCGGCGCGGACGGGTTGAGCTGGGACGCGGTCGCCAAGGTGATGGCGGGCGCCGGCGGCGCGCTGCTGGATCCGGAGCTGGGGCTGCCGCTGCTGTTCTGCGTCGGGGTCGCGATCGGGATGGCGAAGAAGTCGGACGGCTCGACGGCGCTCGCCGCGGTCGCGGGCTTCCTCGTCTACCACGGCGTCCTGCGCCAGTTCCCGATCGACTGCACGCCGGGGTCGAAGAACGTGGGGGCGGGCTGCCATGCCGCGGACGGGACGTTCTCCCTCTTCATGTACCAGAACCCGGGGGTCTTCGGCGGGATCGTGATGGGCCTGCTGTCCGCCTTCTTCTGGCAGCGCTACCACCGCACCAAGCTGGTGGACTGGCTCGGCTTCTTCAACGGCCGTCGACTGGTGCCGATCATCATGTCCTTCGTCGCGATCGCCTTCGCGGCGCTGTGCCTGTGGATCTGGCCGCCGATCGGCACCGGGCTCGAAAACTTCAGTGACTGGCTGGTGGGTCTGGGGGCCTGGGGCTCGGGCATCTTCGGCCTCGCGAACCGCGCGCTGCTGGTCATCGGGTTGCACCAGTTCCTGAACGTGCCGATCTGGTTCCAGCTCGGCAGCTACACCAAGCCGGACGGCACCGTGGTGCACGGCGACATCACCATGTTCCTGTCCGGCGACCCCGACGCCGGCCAGTTCACCAGCGGCTTCTTCCCGATCATGATGTTCGCGCTGCCCGCCGCGGCGCTGGCGATCACCCACAGCGCCTTCCCGCACCGCCGCAAGGAGGTCGGCGGGCTGATGCTGTCCGTCGCCCTGACCTCCTTCGTCACCGGGATCACCGAGCCGATCGAGTACTCGTTCCTCTTCGTGGCACCGGCGCTGTACGCGATCCACGCGGTGCTCACGGGTGCGTCGATGGCGGTGACCTGGGCGCTCGGCGTCCACGACGGCTTCAGCTTCTCGGCCGGCCTGATCGACTACGTCATCAACTGGAGCCTGGCCACCAAACCGTGGCTGATCATCCCCATCGGACTCTGCTTCGCGGCCGTGTACTACGTCCTCTTCCGGTTCGCGATCACCAAGTTCAACCTGCCCACACCCGGCCGGGAGCCGGAGGAGTTGGCGGAACGACTGGAAGAGGACAACGTCAAATAGCGCGGGCCGCGTTCGCGGCAACGGAGAGGGCCCTCGGGACGACGTCCCCGAGGGCCCTCTTGTCTGAATTGTTACCTATGCTCCACGCCACAGAATTCGAAGGTTTCTTATCTATCCCTGACCCGTTCGGCCGTGCTACAACAGGTCTACACCACTGACTGGTTTAGACCACACGGCGTCCTGCTGTGCCGTGCGGCCCCTTTCTGTGATCCCCAAGACGTCGCCCCCTCCCCAGATCGTCCCGGGCGACGCCTGCCTTCCTGGAGGATGTACATGTCCACGGCTAGCGCCGCCCCCGCGGCCCAGAAGAAGAAGGGCGCGGGTGCGATGGCTGTCATGCAGCGCATCGGCCGCAGCCTGATGCTCCCGGTCGCCGTGCTGCCGGCCGCCGCGCTGCTGGTCCGGTTCGGCCAGCCCGACATGCTGGGGCGCGAGTCGTTCCCCACCCTGGTGCAGAAGATCGCCGGGTACATGTCGGCCGGCGGCAACGCACTGCTCGACAACATGCCGCTGCTGTTCGCCGTGGGCATCGCCATCGGCTTCGCGAAGAAGTCGGACGGCTCGACCGCGCTCGCCGCCGTCGTGGGCTACCTGGTCTTCAAGAACGTCCTCGCGCAGTTCACCGACGACAACCTGCCGCAGGTGGCGCAGGTCGTCGACGGCAAGATAGTGATGCAGGACGCCCCCGTGGACGCCAAGGTCCTCGGCGGCGTGGTGATGGGCATCGTGGTCGCCCTGCTCTACCAGCGCTTCTACCGCACCAAGCTGCCCGACTGGGCCGGCTTCTTCGGCGGCCGTCGACTGGTCCCGATCCTCTCCGCCTTCGCGGGCCTGCTCATCGCGATCGTCTTCGGTCTGATCTGGCCGGTCCTCGGCACCGGTCTGCACAACTTCGGCGAGTGGCTGGTCGGCTCCGGCGCGGCGGGCGCGGGCATCTTCGGCGTCGCCAACCGTGCGCTGATCCCGGTCGGCATGCACCACCTGCTGAACTCCTTCCCGTGGCTCCAGGCCGGCGAGTACGACGGCAAGAGCGGCGACATCGCCCGCTTCCTGGCCGGCGACCCGACCGCCGGACAGTTCATGACCGGCTTCTTCCCGATCATGATGTTCGCGCTGCCCGCCGCGTGTCTGGCGATCGTGCACTGCGCCCGCCCCGAGCGCCGCAAGGTCGTCGGCGGCATGATGTTCTCGCTCGCCCTGACCTCGTTCGTCACCGGCGTCACCGAGCCCATCGAGTTCACCTTCATGTTCATCGCGCCGGTGCTGTACGCGGTCCACGCGGTGCTCACCGGTGTCTCCATGGCGCTGACGTGGGCGCTGGGCATGCGGGACGGCTTCGGCTTCTCCGCCGGCGCGATCGACTTCCTGCTGAACCTGGGCATCGCGTCCAACCCGTGGGGCCTGGCGCTGGTCGGTCTCTGCTTCGCGGCCGTGTACTACGTCGTCTTCCGGTTCGCGATCACCAAGTTCAACCTGCCGACCCCGGGCCGGGAGTCGGACGAGGAGCTCGCGGAGCTCCAGAAGGCGGAGGCCAAGTAACGGCTCCCCCGCGCGACGCACCACGGCCCCGGGTCTCCCCGGGGCCGTGGTGCGTCGTGGTCCGTCGTCGTGGGTGCCGGGTCAGACGGTGTACGTCCGACCGGTCGCCGCCAGCTCCACCGGGCCGTCGTACACCGCGCGCGCGTCCGCCGCGTTGCGCTCGCCGTCCGTCCACGGCGGGATGTGCGTCAGCACCAGCTGCCCCGCGCCGGCGCGCTGCGCGTGCTCACCGGCCTCGCGCCCGTTGAGGTGCAGCCCGGGGATGTCCTCCTTGCCGTACGTGAAGGACGCCTCGCACAGGAAGAGGTCGGCCCCCTCCGCGAGCTCGTGCAGCTGATCGCAGACGCCGGTGTCCCCGGAGTACGCCAGCGTCCGCCCGCCGTGCTCCAGCCGGATGCCGTACGCCTCCACCGGGTGCGCCACCCGCTCGGTGCGCACCGAGAACGGGCCGATGTCGAAGTTGCCCGGCTTCAGCGTGTGGAAGTCGAAGACCTCGCTCATCGAGGACGCGGAGGGGGTGTCGGCGTACGCCGTGGTGAGCCGGTGCTCGGTGCCCTCCGGCCCGTACACGGGCAGCGGGTCGCAGCGACCGCCGTCGTGGCGGTAGTAGCGGGCGACGAAGTAGCCGCACATGTCGATGCAGTGGTCGGCGTGCAGATGGCTGAGGAAGATCGCGTCGAGGTCGTACAGACCGATGTGGCGCTGCAGCTCGCCCAGGGCGCCGTTGCCCATGTCGAGGAGCAGCCGGAAGCCGTCGGCCTCGACGAGGTAGCTCGAACAGGCCGATTCCACGGACGGGAACGACCCCGAGCAGCCGACGACGGTGAGCTTCATGGAGCTGTGACCTCCGTGGACGGGGAGGGTGGCGGTGACTGGGTCGTGCGGTCCGTTGAGCGTAAAGCGCAAAACCGGCGCCCGCTCCTCCAGGGAGGGGCGTTGTGGGGGAACTCACCTGCCCTGTCACCGATTCGGCGGGCGCGCGACCGCACGGGCCGGCGCACGCAGGTCGTGCGGGGCGCCGAGGCCGTCTGTACGGTCGAGGGGTGAACTCGTCGTGGTGGTTCTTCCTGGGCGGCCTGGTGGTGCTGCTGGCGCTGGTCGTGGCACTGGTGGACGCGCGCGGGCGGACGCCGGCGAGGCGCGCGCCGGCGGGCCGCAAGCGCCCGCCGGGACGGCCCGCGCCCCTGCGCCGCGGCCGGCCGAAGCCAGGCGAGATCTGGTGGGCGGACGTCCCCTACGAGGACGGCCCCGGCTCGAAGGACCGCCCCTGTCTGGTGCTGTCCGTACGGGCCGGCTCGGCGCGGGTCGCGAAGATCACGACGCGTGGGGACGGCCGGGCGGGCGTGATCCCGCTGCCGCCGGGGACGGTGGGCGACGCGCAGGGTCGCCCGAGCTTCCTGGAGACGGACGAGGTGCGGGTGGTCCGCGTCTCGGCTTTCCGCCGCCGCGCGGGGGTCCTCCCGCGCGCCTTGTGGGCGCGCGTCCCCCACCTGGACGCGTAGCCCTTGCGGCTGCGCCCCTGACGCCCCCACGGTTTCCCTCGCGGGAGGGTTCGGTCTCTGCGGCCCGTGGAGGGTTGCTCGCGCAGTTCCCCGCGCCCCTGTTTCGCTGCCCCCGTCACTTAGGTGCGGGCTGGGGCAGAGGTTTTTAGGGGCGCGGGGAACTGCGCGAGAAACCACAGACGGGCCGCAGAGACCAACGCTCCCGCGAGGGAGACGGCGGGTACGTCCAGGGGCGCGGGAAATCGCGGTGCTGCTGCGAGGGGTACGGCGGGCGCGGGCCGGGTGCGGAGGGAAAGGCGCGCGCCCGCCGAAGGAGCGGCGGGCGCGCGGAAACGGGGGCGGGCTACGCCCAGAGCTGGCCGCGGAGCGTGTCGATCGCCGCCTCCGTCGTCGGCGCCGTGTACACCCCCGTCGACAAGTACTTCCAACCCCCGTCGGCGACGATGAACACGACGTCCGCGCCCCGTCCCGCCTTCACCGCCTTGTTCGCCACCCCGATCGCCGCGTGCAGCGCGGCCCCCGTGGAGATGCCCGCGAAGATGCCCTCCTGCTGGAGGAGTTCCCTGGTGCGGGCCACCGCGTCCGCGGAGCCCACCGAGAAGCGGGTGGTGAGGACGGACGCGTCGTACAGCTCGGGGACGAAGCCCTCCTCCAGGTTCCGCAGCCCGTAGACGAGGTCGTCGTACCGCGGCTCCGCCGCGACGATGCCCACGTCCGGCACGTGCTCGCGCAGATAGCGGCCGACGCCCATCAGCGTGCCCGTGGTCCCGAGCCCGGCCACGAAGTGGGTGACGGAGGGGAGGTCGGCGAGGATCTCGGGCCCGGTGGTGGCGTAGTGCGCACCGGCGTTCGCGGGGTTGCCGTACTGATAGAGCATCACCCACGAGGGGTTCTGCTCGGCCAGCTCCTTGGCGACCCGGACCGCGGTGTTGGAGCCGCCGGCCGCGGGGGACGGGATGATCTCCGCGCCCCACATGGCCAGCAGCTGCCGCCGCTCCTCGCTCGTGTTCTCCGGCATCACGCAGACGATGCGGTAGCCCTTGAGCTTCGCCGCCATCGCCAACGAGATGCCGGTGTTCCCGGAGGTGGGCTCCAGGATCGTGCAGCCCGGGGTGAGGCGGCCGTCCTTCTCCGCCTGCTCGATCATGTGCAGCGCGGGGCGGTCCTTGATCGAGCCGGTGGGGTTGCGGTCCTCCAGCTTGGCCCAGATCCGGACCTCGTCGGACGGCGACAGCCGCGGCAGGTGCACCAGCGGGGTGTTGCCGACGGCCGCGAGCGGGGAGTCGTAACGCATCGCCGTCAGCGCATTCCGCCGGCGACGGCCGGCAGGATGGTGATGCTGTCGCCGTCGGAGAGCTCGGTGGAGATGCCGTCCAGGAAGCGGACGTCCTCGTCGTTGAGGTAGACGTTCACGAAGCGGCGCAGCTGGTCGCCGTTCGCCTTGTCCACGATGCGGTCCTGGATGCCCGCGTGGCGGGTTTCGAGGTCGGCGAAGAGTTCGGCGAGGGTGGTCCCGTTGCCCTCGACGGCCTTGGCACCGTCGGTGTAGGTGCGGAGGATGGTCGGAATGCGGACCTCGATGGCCATGGTGTGGACTCCAGTCGACAGTCGTTGAGGCGGTGGCGCGCGGGGCGTCGGACGCGGCTCGTCCTCCGCGCGGTGGGGCGGGCGTTCCAGGGAGCGTGGGGCCGGCGGGCGCTGGCCCGACGACCGGGTGCGGACGCGCTCAGGTACAGATCGCGCTGGCGAGGCGACACAGGTCGACATGCAGCCGCGCCACGAGCAGCACGGTGCCGCCCGGCGTCTTGTCGCGCATGTCGTGGAGAACCATGCGGTCATCGTATCGATTCCCGCCCCCCGGTCCGGAATGTGATCTCGCATCCCGGACCGGTTCCGCCCACTGACTGGACAACCGCCTCGGCGGCGGTCAGCCGGGGAGGTAGGTGACGACGGGTGCGCCGGTGCTCGGATGGACCGCGACCTCGGCCTTCACCCCGTAGACCTCGGCGAGCAGGTGCGGGGTCAGGACCGCGCCGGGCGGCCCGGCGGCGACGACCCGGCCGGCGCTGAGCACGTACAGACGGTCGCAGTAGTACGCGGCGAGGTTGAGGTCGTGCAGCGCCAGCACGCTGGTGGTGCCCAGGTCCCGGATCAGCCCGAGGATGTCCAACTGGTACCGGATGTCCAGATGGTTGGTGGGTTCGTCGAGGACGAGGAGTTCGGGCCGCTGCACCAGCGCGCGGGCCACCAGGGCCCGTTGCCGCTCGCCGCCGGAGAGCGAGGGGAAGGACCGCTGGGCCAGGTCGGCGATGCCGAGCCGGGCGAGCGCCCCGTCCACGCTCCGGGCGTCCTCGGCCGTGTCCGCCGCCCAGAAGCGCTTGTGCGGGGCGCGGCCCATGAGGACGATCTCGCGCACCGTCAGCTCGAACTCGGGCCGGCTCTCCTGCGGCACGGTCGCCACCCGCCGGGCCCGCGCCTTGGGCGTGAGCGCGACGAGGTCGTCCGTACCGAGGTGGACCCGGCCGGCGGTGGGGCGCAGCGTGCCGTAGACGCAGCGCAGCAGGGTCGTCTTGCCGCTGCCGTTGGGGCCGACGAGGCCGATCGTCTCGCCGGGGCGGGCGTCGAGGTCGACGTCGGCGAGGAGGGCGCGCCCTTCCACGGCGTACGACAGGGCCCGTACGACCAGCCCATCCCCCGCGGTGCCGCCCGGTGCGGTCGCGTCGGTCATGCCGGGGCTCCTTCCCGGTGGCGGGAGTGCATCAGCCACAGGAACAGCGGTCCGCCGATGAGTGCGGTGAGCACCCCGACGGGCACGTCCTGCGGGGCGACGAGGGTACGGGCGCCGAGGTCGGCGACGACGAGGGCGACCGCTCCGCACAGCGCCGCGACGGGCAGCAGCGCCCGGTGGGCGGCGCCGACGAGGAGGCGGGCGGCGTGCGGGACGATCAGCCCGATGAAGCCGACGGCGCCGCTCGCGGCGACCATGACCGCGGTGACCAGGGAGACGAGGACGAAGACGGCGGCGCGGAAGCGCGCGACGTCGAGGCCGAGCACGGTCGCGCCCTCCTCCCCCACCAGCAGCAGGTCGAGCGGGCGGGCGAGCGCCAGCAGCAGCGGCAGGGCCAGCGCGATGACGAGGGCGGGCAGCCACAGGGTGTCCCAGCGGGCGCTGCCGAGGCCGCCGAGGGACCAGTACAGGGCTTCGCGGAAGTGCTCGGGCCGGGAGGAGGAGACGAGCACGAGGGTGGTGAGGGCGCTGAAGACGTAGCTGATGGTGACGCCGGCGAGGACGAGTCGGGTGCCGGTCATCGAGCCGCCGCGGCGCGCCAGCGCGTACACCAGGACCATGGCGGCCAGCGCCCCGACGAAGGCGCCGGCGGGCAGGGCGAGGGTCGTGGTGACGCCGATGCCGAGGGTGAGCACGACGACGGCGCCGGTGGACGCGCCGGAGGAGATCCCGAGCAGGAAGGGGTCGGCGAGCCGGTTGCGCACGAGGGCCTGGAGGACCACGCCGACGACGCCGAGCCCGGCGCCGACGAGGGCGCCGAGCACGACGCGTGGCAGTCGCACGTCGATGACGACGGTCCGCAGGGGGCTGGGCTCCGCGCCGGGCAGCAGCGCGGCGACGACCTCCCCGGGCGGGATGCGTACGGAGCCGAGCGCCAGGGCCGCGACCACGGCGGCGGCCAGCGCCAGCAGCAGGCCGGCCGTCACGGCGCCGAAGCGGAGCCGGGAGGTGGTGGCCGGCTTCGTCCCGACGGCCGCGGTCGGGGTGGCGGCGGCGGGCGAGCCCTGAAGGGGGCCCGCGGTCGCGTCCTGCACGGCCTTCGGACCCGTCACCGGGCGAGCTGCGGGGCCAGCTTGGCGATCGCGTCCGGTGCGCGCACGCCGACGACCGCGTCGGACAGCGGCAGGACGGCGAACTTCTTGTTCTTCACCGCCGGTACGTCCTTCAGCGCCGGGTCCTTCAGCAGGCGCTGCTTCTTCTGCTCGACCGTCGTGGCGCCGTAGTCGTAGATCACGATGACCTCCGGCTTGCGGGCCACGACCTGCTCCCAGCTGGCGTCGCCGAAGCTCTTGTCGATGTCGGAGAAGACGTTGTGCCCGCCGGCGCGGGTGATCAGCTCGTTGCCGATGCCCTTGCCGCCGACGGTGAAGGCGGTCTTGTCGCCGCTGTCGTAGACGAAGACGGGCACGGGGGCGGTCTTGGCCTTCGCGCGGTCGGCCTCGGTCCTGGCGACCGTGGCGCGGGCTCCGGCTATCCACTTCTGTGCGCGGTCGCCGACGCCGAAGGTGCGGGCGACCTCGTCGACCTCGCGGTACACGTCGTCCATGCTGGTGCGCTGCCTGGTGCAGTACTCCAGGTTCAGCCGGGTCTCGATGCCCGCCTTCTTCAGGTCCTCGCGGGTGCGGCCGTCCTTGGCGTCGAAGGCGCTGCCGTAACCGCCGTACACGAAGTCCGGGTTGAGGGAGAGCAGCTTCTCCTTGGACGGGTACTCCTTGGCGGCCACCGGGATCGACTCGTACGCCTCGCGGTAGCGCGGCAGGACCTGGTCGTCGAGGAAGGCGGTGCCGACGAGGGACTTCTCCAGGCCCAGCTCCAGCATGATCTCGGTGACGTGCTGGTTCATGGTGACGGCCCGCTTCGGGGGCGCCTGGTAGGTCGTCTTCACGCCGCAGTTGTCGACGGTGTACGGGAATCCGGCGACGGGCGCGCGCCCGGCCTTGGGGTCGGGGCTCGGGTGGGTCGAGCAGGCCGTGGCCGTGAGGGCGAGCGGGAGCAGGGCGGTGGCGGCGACGAACGCGCGACGGCGGGTCGACCGGGGCTGCCGGGACATGCGTGGTCCTCCTCCGGGGATTTCCACGTCCCCTGGGTGTGGGAGAAGGGCGGCGGGTCAGTTCCTGACTGACGGCGGCGCACCGCGCGCAAGGCGTGGTGAACCGTTTCGCTCACAGTGGCGGGACCGCGCCGGACTCGCACCGGCTTCCTGGGGCCCACCGCCCGTGTTCTGTTGTCGAGTCCTAGAGATACGTCGAGAGGCGCCTCGGCGTCCAGGAGTTCCGGATCAGTATGCGGGTACGACCTGGATCTCCTCCTCGGTGATCTCCCCGTCCACGATCCGGAACGAGCGGAACTGGAACGGCCCCGCGTCGTCGGTGTCCGCGGTGGAGACGAGGACGTAGTGCGCGCCCGGCTCGCTGGCGTAGCTGACGTCGGTGCGGGAGGGGTACGCCTCGGTCGCGGTGTGCGAGTGATAGACGATCACCGGCTCCTCGTCCCGGTCGTCCATCTCGCGGTAGAGCTTCAGCAGGTCGGCCGAGTCGAACTCGTAGAAGGTGGGCGAACGGGCCGCGTTCAACATGGGGATGAAGCGCTCGGGCCGCCCGCTGCCCTCGGGGCCCGCGACCACGCCGCACGCCTCGTCGGGGTGGTCGGCACGGGCGTGCGCGACGATCCGGTCGTACAGGTCCTGGGTGAGGGTCAGCATGTCGATCAGGATATGCGTCCGTCCGCATGACGGAAGGGCCGGTCCGCACCCCGTCGGGTGCGGACCGGCCCCTGTCCACATCGTGGACGGTCAGCCGTCCTGCTTGGCCCGCTCGCGCCTGACGAAGGCCGCGCCCTGCGGGTTCTTCGCCCGCAGCACCAGATACGACACCCCCAGCACCAGCGCCCACACCGGCGCCGCGTACAGGGAGATCCGGGCGTCCTCGTCGATGCCCATCAGCACGATCACCATGCCGATGAAGGCGAGGGCGAACCAGCTCGTCCAGGGCGCTCCGGGGGCCTTGAAGGGGGAGGCCGGCGCCTCGCCCCTGGCCACCTTGGACCGGTAGACGATGTGGCTGACCAGGATCATCACCCAGGCCCACATGCCGGAGATGGTCGCGAAGGAGACGATCTTGTGGAAGGCGTCGCCGGGCCACTGGTAGTTGATCCACACGCCGATCAGCATCAGACCGGCGGAGAAGGTCGTCCCGATCAGCGGGGTGCCGCGGCTGGTGAGCTTGGTGAAGGCCTTCGGGCCCTGGCTGTTGAGCGCCAGGTCGCGCAGCATCCGGCCGGTGGAGTACATCCCGGAGTTGCAGGACGACAGCGCCGCGGTGAGCACCACGAAGTTCACGATGCCGGCGCCGACCTGGAGGCCCATCTGGTCGAAGGCGGCGACGAACGGCGAGACCCCGGGCTCGAAGGTGGTCCAGGAGACCACCGACAGGATCATGATCAGCGCACCGACGTAGAAGACGGCGATGCGCCACGGCACGGTGTTGATCGCCTTGGGCAGGTTCTTCTCCGGGTCCTTGGACTCGCCGGCGGTGACGCCGACCAGCTCGACCGCGAGGAAGGCGAACATCACGATCTGGAGGGTCATCAGGGTGCCGCCGATGCCCTTGGGGAAGAAGCCGCCGTCCTCCCACAGCAGGGTGACGGAGGCGGTGTCGCCGGCGTCGGAGAAGCCGAGGGTGAGGATGCCGGCGCAGATCAGGATCATGCCGACGATGGCGGTGACCTTGATCATGGAGAACCAGAACTCTATTTCCCCGAAGAGCTTCACGGAGATCAGGTTCGCCAGGTAGAGCACGATCGTGAAGGCGAGGGCCGAGATCCACTGCGGGATGTCGAACCAGTACGTCATGTACTCGGCGGCGGCGGTGACCTCGGTCATTCCGGTCACGACCCAGAACAGCCAGTACGTCCAGCCGGTGGCGAAGCCCGCGAAGGGGCCGACGAACTCGCGCGCGTACTCGGAGAAGGACCCCGAGACCGGGCGGTACATCAGCAGTTCGCCGAGCGCCCGCATGATGAAGAAGATGACCACGCCCGCGATGGCGTAGGCGAGGATGAGGCTGGGCCCGGCCTTGGAGATGCCCTTGCCGGCGCCGAGGAAGAGGCCGGTGCCGATGGCACCGCCGATGGCGATCATCTGGATCTGTCGGGCCCCGAGTCCGCGGTGGTAACCCTGGTCCTCGGCGGCGGTTCCCTGCGGCGGTCCGCTCTGCCCGTCGTGCTTGTCGTCGATCTGCACCGACGTCATGTGGTGCGCCCTTTCTCCATGCCGATCCGCGTCGCCCGCCCCCCGGCGTGCGGCTGCGGACCAGTTCCTGATCCCCCCGGATGTGGATGGAGTGCCACCGGCGATCCGCCGGTCCAAGCGCCACCGGGGGCATGGGTGGCGCCCCTGGCGGTCGTGAAGATCTATCACGGTGTTGACGAGGATCGAACGGGCCGATTGTGGCGCACCGCACAGCGAGAACCGGACAAAACGCGCCCCGGGGCGGCAAAGCACCCCGGGGCGGTGACGGAACCGTTATTCGGAATTGAGCGTCCGTTGAGCGAACGACCGAACGGACGGACGGTCGTCGCGCGGACCGGGCACGGGACGCACCCGGGGCCACCCCCGGGGCCCTTCGCGGGCCGCGGGAAGTCAGCCCATCAGGGTCTCGACCAGGGTCTCCTGGAGCACCCCGAGCCAGAGGTACGCCATGACCATCGGCTTGCGCGGATCGGAGTCCGGCAGCTGGTACAACCCGCCGGTCGGGTCGCCCCCTGCTCCCCCTTCGTCGTCTTCGGCGATCTCCAGCCGGGTGCCGATGGTCAGCCGCAGGTCGTTCAGCGTGCCGAGCCAGCACCGGGCGTCGTCGGGGGTCAGCTCCAGCACCGCGCCGGCTTCGCCCGCTCCGGCGAGCGAGTCCAGCGCGCGGACCATCGCGAAGGCGTTCTGCCGCTTGCCGGTGCGCAGGTCGTTCTCGGTGAAGCGGCGGAACTCGGCGGAGGCGGCGCGCAGTTCCTCCTCTTCGGCCTCGCTCTTGGATCCGGACTCCGTTGACGGGCCCCGGTAGGCGTCCGGGAACAGCCGGGCGAGCGCCGGATCGGAGGGGGCCTCGCTCGGCCCCTCGGCGAACAGCGCTGCCAGCGGGTCCTCGCCCTCGACCGGTTCGTCACCGGGCCCTATCAGCTCCATGAGCTGGACCGCGAGGGAGCGCAGGATGGAGACCTCGACGTCGTCGAGCGCGATGGCCGCACCGCCGCCGGGCACGGGCTCGAAGTGTCCCGGCATCAGCCGCGGTCCTGGGTCAGGGTGGCCCACAGGCCGTAGCCGTGCATCGCCTGGACGTCGCGTTCCATCTCCTCGCGGGTGCCGCTGGAGACGACGGCGCGCCCCTTGTGGTGGACGTCGAGCATCAGTTTGCGCGCCTTGTCCTTGGAGTATCCGAAGTACGCCTGGAAGACATAGGTGACGTAGCTCATCAGATTGACCGGGTCGTTGTGGACGAGCGTCACCCACGGCACGTCCGGCTCGGGGACGGCGAAGCTCTGCTCCGCCGACTCGGGGCGTTCGATCTCAGTGGGAGCAACACTCACCTGATCCATGCTGCCACTCACGGCGACGGATCGCACAAACGGGCATCCCATTTCGTCACTCTGACGAAATGTGGGGTAGCATCCTGGCCATGGCCGGATCGGCGTGGATCGCTTGGTGGATCCGGACGTTCCGGTGACAAGTACTGCCACCTGCCGACAAATGCTGACGAAAGCGTGAGGTCGAGTCTTGTGAACCCCTCTGACCTGGGGCTACCGGTCGATGTGCCCTCCACCGCCCTCTTCACCGACCAGTACGAGTTCACGATGCTGCAAGCGGCCCTACGGGCGGGCACCGCACACCGTCACTCCGTCTTCGAGGTCTTCACCCGCCGACTGCCCGAGGGACGGCGCTACGGCGTCGTCGCCGGCACCGGTCGGGTGCTGGACGCCATCGAGAACTTCCGCTTCGACGAGGGCGTGCTCGCCTTCCTGCGCGAGCAGCGGATCGTGGACGCGGCGACGCTCGACTGGCTGGCGTCGTACCGCTTCCGCGGTGACGTGTGGGGCTACCCCGAGGGCGAGGTGTACTTCCCCGGCTCCCCGATCCTGCGCGTCGAGGGCACCTTCGCCGAGTGCGTCCTGCTGGAGACGGTGATCCTCTCCATCCTCAACCACGACTCGGCGATCGCGGCGGCGGCCTCCCGGATGTCCACCGCGGCCGGCGGGCGGCGGCTGATCGAGATGGGGGCGCGGCGCACCCACGAACTCGCCGCGGTGGCCGCGTCCCGCGCGGCGTACGTCGGCGGCTTCGACTCCACCTCGGACCTGGCGGCCGGCTTCCGCTACGGCATCCCCACGGTCGGCACCAGCGCGCACGCCTTCACGCTGCTGCACGACAGCGAGCGCGACGCCTTCCGGGCCCAGGTCGACTCGCTGGGGCGGGGCACCACCCTGCTGGTGGACACCTACGACGTCGCCGAGGCCGTCCGCACGGCGGTGGAGATCGCCGGCCCCGAGCTGGGCGCGGTGCGCATCGACTCCGGCGACCTGCTGCTGGTCGCGCACCGGGTCCGGCAGCAGCTCGACGAGCTGGGCGCCCGCGACACCCGGATCACGGTCACCTCCGACCTGGACGAGTACGCCATCGCCTCGCTGGCTGCGGCGCCGGTGGACGCGTACGGCGTCGGCACCCAGCTGGTCACCGGCAGCGGACACCCCACCTGCTCCATGGTCTACAAGCTCGTCGCCCGCGCCCGCTCGACCGAGCCGGACGCCCCGCTGGAGCCGGTGGCGAAGAAGTCGCTCGGCGCGAAGGCGTCCGTCGGCGGTCGCAAGTGGGCGGCGCGCCGGCGGGACGCGGAGGGCGTCGCGGAGGCGGAGGTGCTGGGCACCGGCCCGGTGCCGGACCGCCTCGCGGACGACCAGCTGCTGGTGGAGCTGGTCCGCGGCGGCGAGGTCGTGGCCCGCGAGCCCCTCGACGTGCCCCGGGAACGCCATCGGACGGCCCGGGCGGCACTCCCGCTGTCCGCGACCCAGCTCTCGCGCGGCGAGCCGGTGCTGCCGACGGAGTACGCGTGAGCGCACGCGCGTGAAAGCCGGGGCCGGTGACGTGTGGTCCGCGGCGGCGCGGGGACGCTTCCCTTGGGAAGGGTGCCAGCGCCCGCGCCGGCTGTGAGCATCCCGTAGACCTGTCCCCACGCCCCTCCCGTGCGGCGGCCCGAGTCCCTAGGCTCGGGCGGCACCGCCCCCGCCCTCGACCCCAGAAGGACACCCGCCATGCACCGCGCCTTGATCGTCGTCGACGTCCAGAACGACTTCTGCGAAGGCGGCAGCCTCGCGGTGGCGGGGGGTGCGGAGGTCGCGGCGGCGATCACCGAGCTGATCGGGGAGGGCACGGGGTACCGCCACGTGGTGGCCACCCGCGACCACCACGTCGACCCCGGCGACCACTTCTCCGACACCCCCGACTACGAGACGTCCTGGCCCGTCCACTGCGTCGCCGGCACGGAGGGCGCGGGCTTCCACCCGAACTTCGCCCCCGCGATCGCCTCGGGCGCGATCGACGCCGTCTTCGACAAGGGTGCGTACGCGGCGGCGTACAGCGGCTTCGAGGGCGCGGACGAGAACGGCACGGGCCTGGCGGCGTGGCTGCGGGAGCAGGGCGTGACGGAGGTGGACGTGGTGGGCATCGCGACGGACCACTGCGTGCGGGCGACGGCGCTGGATGCAGTGAGGGAAGGTTTCGCCACGCGGGTGTTGCTGGACCTGACCGCGGCGGTCTCCAAGGACCGCACCACCCGGGTCCTCCCCGAACTCCGCGATGCCGGCATCGCCCTCACGGGCGACCCCGTGGTGTGACCCCGCGCCTTCCTGCAAGCAAGGATGCGCACATTTCAGCCCGCCGGTGATTGAGGCGCGGGGTTCGGGGCGGAGCCCCGACGAAGGGCCGGGCGCATTCGGTTGCCCCGGGTCTCGGCAGCCCGGCCGCTCGCGAGGCGCGGCCACTCGTCGGGGGCCAGCCCCCGAACCCCCGCGCCTCAATCGCCGGCGGGGCTGTTTTTGCTGACCCTGACCCGCGGGGTGCGGGCACCCCAGCCGCCTCAATCGCCGGCGAGGCTGTTCTTGCTGACCCTGACCCGCGGGGTGCGGGCACCCCAGCCGCCTCAATCGCCGGCGAGGCTGTTTCTGCTGACCCTGGCCCGCGGGGTGCGGCGGCTCCGGCGCCTCAATCGCCGGCGGGGCTGAATGCGCGCAGCTAGGCGCAGCGGCTGGCGCGGAAGGGGTGCCACAGGCCGCGGGGGGACGCCGTCTGGAGGCGCCAGAGGAGGCCGTCGGGGTGGTGGAGCACCGCCGTGATCTCGTCCGGCGTCGGCGGCTCCGCGTTCCCCCGCAGATACACCGACCGCAGCCCCAGGTTCCGCAGTCGCGTCAGCGCCCGCGCCCGGTTCCCCGCATGCACCAGATACCTCGCCGGGCTCCCGTCACCCAGTGGGCTCGGCAGGCTCACGGCGACGACGACGGTGCCGTTCGGCAGCTTGCTGAAACCTCCGCCGGACATGCTGCAACAACTCCCCCGTGGGTCGGTGTGTCAATAAGGGTCGGTCATCACGCACCTAAACACGATCGGCCGTCGCCCGCCAGGGGGCAACGGCCGATCAAGCTCTGACCTGCTATTTCACCAATTACTTGGTCGACGGACCAACCTTCACGGTGATCGTTTCACCGCTCCGGGGCTCCTTCACGATCGAGATCTTGGTGTTGGTGTCAGTTACCTTCACGCTTCCCGTGGGGTTCTCCGCGTACCAGTAGGTGCCCTTGCGGTCGTCGAAGACGCCACGCCCCGGCTTCGCCGGGATCTTGGTCGGGACGCCCGCCTTGTGCAGGGTGAAGCCGTCGTACGGACGCGTCGTGAACGTCGCGTCGAACGCCTGGATGCGGTTGCGGATCACGCTACCGTCCGCCCACTTCATCGGCTCGGGATTCGCGTCGATCGGCAGGATCTGACCGGTGCCGGGGTGGACGCCGGTGTTGTTGTCCCGCTGGAAGGTGTCCCAGAGCCAGATCATCAGGCCGTTCTGGTACGGGTAGTGCTCCACCCAGCGGTTCAGCGGCGCGTTGAAGCCGAAGTTGTACGGGCCGACCTTCAGGCCCTTGTCGTACGAGACGTACTGCCGGTTCTCGGCGATGTAGTACTGCTCGTAGTCCTTGGTGAAGGACTCCCCGATGCGGGTGAAGCCCTTCGCGGTCCAGCCCGCCGCGCCGTTCTCCGCGCCGTCGGTGACCAGGGCCGCGCCGTCCGCCTTGACGGTGATCGCGTCCGCGGTGAAGCCCTTCTCCGCGGTCGCGCCGTCCGTGCGGTACTGGAAGCGGAGGTCGATCTTCTTGCCGGCGTACGCGTCCAGCGGGTACACGAGCGCCGCGTGCGCGCCGGAGCGGCCGGTCAGCGCGGGCTTGTTGCTGGAGTCCCGGGTGATCGGCTTGCCGCCCGCGGTGCCGTCGATCGGCGTCCAGTTCGCGCCGCCGTCGGTGGAGACCTCGGTGTAGAGGTAGTCGTAACCCCGCTCGATCTGCCACCACGCCGTGAGTTCCAGCGAGGCCGTGGACTTGCCGGTGAGGTCGACGCTGCGGGTCAAGGTGGAGCGCAGGTCGTCGCCCATGTCGCTCCACCACTGGAGGTTGCCCTCCGCCGGCTTCACGACCGGTGTGGTGCCCGGCTTCTTCGGCAGTTCGACGACCAGCGCCTGGGGCCGACGGGTGTTGTACGCGGCGACCCCGAGGGTGTGCGTGGAGTCCGTCGCCGCCTTGGCCTTGGTGTAGTTGAGCCAGCCGAGTTGCAGCTTGTCCCAGGCGGTCATGTCGCCGGGCAGGTCGCCGATGGCGCCCTGCCCGCGGCCCAGCCACGAGCCGGAGGACATCAGGCTCCAGTAGCCGGTGGAGTTCTCGCCGCGCCCGGAGTAGTCGTACAGGTCGGGCAGTCCGAGGTCGTGGCCGTACTCGTGGGCGAAGACGCCGAGCCCGCCGTTCTCGGGCTGGACGGTGTAGTCGCCGACCCAGATGCCGGTGTTGCCGATCTGGGCACCGCCGGCCTTGTTGTTCGCGGGGCCGGTGCGGCCGTTGTCGGTGCCGTACGCGTACCAGCGGTGCGCCCAGATGGCGTCCGTGCCCTGCGCGCCGCCGCCGGCGGACTCGTCCTCGCCGGCGTGCACGAACTGGAAGTGGTCGATGTAGCCGTCCGACTCGTTGAAGTCGCCGTCGTTGTCGAAGTCGTAGCGGTCCCAGACGTCGTACTGCTTGAGGTCCGCGACGATCTGCTCGTTCGTGCGCCCCCGGGCCTGCTGGTCGGCCACCCACGCGTTGACGCCGTCGCGGACCGCGTCCCAGACGTTCTCGCAGTTGTTCTCGCCGCAGTAGTTCGAGCCGTAACGGGCCTCGTTGTACTCGACCTTGACCCAGTCGGAGACCGTGCCCGCCACGGAGTAGCGGCCCGACGACGCCTTCTCGAAGTACGTCTTCACGGACTGCTTCGGCTGCCCCTTGGCGTCCTTGCCGGTGCCGAAGTAGAGGTCCTGGAAGTGCTGGCGGTTGTAGTCCGCCCTCCAGTCCGTGGCGTTGTCCTTGGTGCGGTCCGGCTGCTTGATCGCGTTGTGGGCCGGGCCGGGGGTGCCGCCGTACTTGGTGATCGGCTGCTCGGGGCCCTCCGGGCCGTCCGGGTCGTACGTCGTGGTGTTGTCGACCTTGTCGCCGAACTCCACCAGGATCGTGAAGATCTTGTCGGTCTTCTCCCGGCCCAGCTCGACGTACTTCCCCTTGTCGAGCTTGACGACCTTGGAGGCGCCGCGCCGCTCCACGGCCTTGTCCCCGGACATCACCGCTTCCAGGGCGCTGGCGCGCTGCGCCTCCTGCTGCTTGCTGAACGGACCGTCGAGGTCGTGGTCCACGTGGTCCCGCTGGGGTGCCGGGTCGTGCCGCTCGACGGTGCTCGCCCCGGCGGTCGGCCGGGGTGCCCGGTCCTCCGCCTGGGCGGTGGTGAGGGCCGACGCCGCCGCGGTGGTCGCGGCGAGCGCGACGAAGACCGCGGACGCCCTGACGGCGCGCCTGCCGGTGCGTCTGCCGGTGTTCTTGGTGGTCACGTGTGGAAAGTCCTCCCCCGCGCCCCGGTGCCCGGATCCAGTGGGTGTGGTGGGGCGGTCCGGGTGTGGGGTCGCGTCTCAAGTGACGGCATTCGACCGTAGGTGCGAGAGAAAACCAAGACCTTGACTTGGACACACCAACTGCACTATGTACAAGCCGAGTTCCGATATCCGGACGGCGGTCGGTCGTGGCGGGCGCATCGGAGCGGCCGACGGAGGGGTGGCATGAATCCGTGCGCCCCCCGTGCACCGGCGGCGTGCAGGACGTCACGCTTATCGCCGATTCCCCGAGGGCATCCAGGACCGTAGAGTCACTTGACAGTGCGACCGCGTTGAGCGACACCCCCCGACCTGTTTCCCCCATCTGTAGAGGATGGAAACCGTGATGCCGCGTCCGACTGCCGCACAGCTCGCCTCCGGTTCGGCGACCGTCGTCCTCTCGGCGCTCGCCCTCCTGCTCTTCACCCGTACCTCGCACGCCCTCGGGGTGGCCGCCATCGGCGTGGCCTCGATGGCCCTCGGACTCCTGGTGTGCGCCGCGCTGCCGATGGGCCGGGCGGTGCGGGGCGCCCGTGCGCGCGGCGCGGCGCCGTCGCAGCGCCCAGCCGCGACGACGCCGGCCGAACGGACCCGCGTGGGAGCCGGAGCGGATTCCCGAAGCCGTTAGGTACCGGTTCCGACGTCGCCCGTCCTCGTCACCGGCCCTTCGGGGACGGTCACCACCACGGTCTTGGCCGCCTTGTCGTGCAGCCCCTGTCGGTACGGCTTGTCCGCGATGATCGTGATGATGATGACGAGCCACCAGACGCAGAAGCAGCAGACCAGCCCGGGCACCCAGAGGACGGCCGCGCGGATCAGCGACGCCCCCGTGTCCGGGGTGCTGCCGTCGCTGAGCATCGCCACCCGCAGCTTCAGCAGCCGCTTGCCCACGGTCTGACCGCTCTTCTTGACCATCAGGGTGTCGTAGGCGACGTACGCGACCAGTGAGATCAGCGACCAGAGCCACTGACGGCCGGTGTTGACCTGGTTGGCGACGTCGTCCCAGTCGCTGCCGTCCCCATTGGTGCCCCACCCCACCAGCAGGGAGATCACGAAGAGCGGCACGAAGATGATCAGCGCGTCGATGACGCGGGCCGCGAAGCGCCGGCCGAAGTCGGCGAGCGGGGGCATGCCGGCGAGGGGGTCGGGGGCCCCGCCGTACGGGCCGCCGCCGTAGGGCCCCTGGTCGTACGGCGAGCCCGGCGGCGGGGTGCCGCCCGCGCTGCTGCCGTACGGACCGCCCTGACCCGCACCGCCGTAGGGACCGCCGCCCTGACCCGGTCCGTACGGGGAGCCGGGCGGGGGCCCCTGCGGAGGCGGTGGGGGCGGTCCCGGCGGCGGCTGCTGCGGCGGTTCGCCGCCGCCCGGCCCGCTCGGCTCAGGCGGCTGCTTGCGGAACGGGTCGTCTCCGGAGGGCGGCGGCTGGTCGTTGCTCATGTGGGCAGTGCAACCCGCGGCCGGGACCCCCGCAAAAGGACGCACGCCGTTCGGGGGACCCCGGCTGATGCGGACTCAGCCGACCGGGCTCAGCCGCGGACGAAGGTGTGCGCCACCTTGTCGTGCCAGCACTGGCGCCACGGCCGGTCGATGAGGCACCACAGGACGTTCACCACGCCGAGCACGACCAGCCCGAGCCCGCCGTACACGAGCCAACGGCGCAGCGCGGCACCGAACGGCGGCGGCTCGTGCGACTCGATGTCCACCACGGAGATGCCGAGGAGCTTCTTGCCGAGGGTGTGCCCCCACTTGGCCGTCGGCAGCGCCTCGTACAGGGCGCCGAGGACGAGGAAGGCGACGAGGACGATGCCGAACTGGACCGCCGTGGTGCCGTCCAGGAGCCAGACGGTGACCGTCTCGCCGGACTGCTTCGCCGCCGTGATCTTGCCGTCGACGTGGTCGAGGGCGCTGGTCACGAGGGGGACGGCGATCGCGCTGAGGACTGCGCCCAGGAGGACGCTGTCGATCAGCCGGGCGGCGATCCGTCGGCCGAGCGGCGCGGGACGGGCGGCGGCCTGGGCCTGCGCGATGGCGAGGAAGGGGTCGTTGACCGGCGGCTTCCAGGGCACGACGGCGGGTTCGGCGTCGCCGTCCTGGGCGAGCTGGTGCACCTGCTGGGCCCAGGACGCCGAGCCGCCGCCTGGACCGTCCGTCACCGGCGGCTGGGGCTGGGGCCGGGCCTGCGGCTGGACCTGCTCGGGGACCAGGGGCTGCGCCGGGGCGGGCGCGGGTGCCTGCGCCCGCGCCGGAGGCAGGGGCTGCGGCTGGGACGTCGGCTGCGCGTTCGGCGGCTGCGCGGCCCTGGGGCGTACGGCACGAATGGTCACGGTGCTGTCCGTCACGGGTCGCTCCGCGGGACGCTCCTCAGCAGCGGGGGCAGCGTCCGGCCGCCGGCCGGCAGCGGCGGACCGCACACCGGGCAGCGCCCCGCCCGTGGGGTCCCCGCCCTGCTCCGGAATCCGCGGATCCGCTCCGGCGCCCGCGCCGCCCCAGGCCACCCGACCGCCCGGTGCGCCCTGGAAGCCGCTCTGCCGCGAGGAGTCCGCCTGCCACGCGCTCGCCGGCTCCGGCCGCGGGGGTTCCTCGACCGGATCCTCGTCCAGGAACACCGGCCCGGTCTCCTCGACCGCCGACGGTTCCGCCGCGGCCTCCCGCTGGCCCCTCGCCCCTCCCGTTTCGACGGCCGACGCGGCGGGCGTCGCCGGAGCGGCAGGAGTGACGGGAGGGGCCAGCGGGACGGATTGCTCGGGCGCCGCCGCCGTCGTCGTCTGGTCCTCCTTGGGTGCGGGCCGACTCGTACCGGGCACCCAGGACGCACCGTTCCAATACCGGACGTATCCAGGAATGGAAGGGTCGGGGTAGTACCCGGGCGCAGGACTGCCGTCGCCGCCGTTCGGGGTTGGGGCGCTCATCACCGTGGTCCCGTATCTCCTCGCGAGCCTCGTTCAACCCACCACATGTACCAGACGCTTGCACACCCCCGCGTCTGTCCTGCGGTAACGACCACCATCCGGTGTGTCCCGCGCCGCCCGTGCCGCCGGCGGGCGACGGGTGCGCCGGGGCCGGCGAAAAAAATATCTCCGAAGTCGCGTAATGGTCGGGCGGCAACCCGCTCTCACGTGTGTGGGCCCGTACCGGGGCCCTCGACGACGAGGGAGAGAACATGCACTCCGTGGTGGAACGCGAACTGGAACTCAGGCTGGTGCTGTCCCCGGAGCGGAGCGTCACCGTGCCCGCCCGGCTGTCCTACCGTTCCGACGACCCGTACGCCGTGCACGTCACGTTCCACATCGGCTCACAGAGCCCGGTCATGTGGACGTTCGCCCGGGAGTTGCTGGTGGAGGGGGTGTTCCGGCCGTGCGGGCACGGGGACGTGCGGATCTGGCCGACCAAGGCGGACGGGCGGAGCGTGGTGCTGATGGCGCTGAGTTCGCCGGACGGGGACGCGCTGCTCGAAGCGCCGTCCGCGCCGGTGTCGGCGTGGTTGGAGCGGACGCTGCGGGTGGTGCCGCCCGGGGAGGAGTGGGAGAACCTCGGCATTGACGACGGGATCGCCGGGCTGCTGGCCCACCACCCGGCCGACGGCCGCGCGGGGCGCGACCGGAGCGGGGCGCCGGCGGACGGTGAGCCGCGGGACGGCGATGCCTGACGGTCGCGCGGTGCGCTCAGGCCGCGGCGTCCCCTTCGTCCCGGGGCGCGGTCAGGAACTCCAGGTTGTGGCCGTCCGGGTCGTCGGCGTAGAAGCCCCGGCTGCCCTGCGTCAGATACGTCTCCCCGGGCTCCTTGTGCACCGGGTCGGCCCAGTAGGGCAGTCCGCGCTCGACGTACTTGGCGAGGATGCGTTCGAAGAGGTCGTCCGACACGCGGAAGGCGAGGTGCTGGGTGGTGACCTCGCCGCCTCCCTCGTAGTAGTCGAGCGTGGTGCCGCCCGCCAGTTCCAGGGCGGCGAACGGGCCGACGGCGGTCGGCTCGGGCGCCTCGATCAGTTCGGCGAGGAAGCGGGCTCCCCTGAAGCGGTCGCTGCTGTTGACGATCGTGTGGTCCAGGTGCGCGGTCACGGCTTCGCCATCTCCTTCTCGCTGGGGTGTGGTCGTCCTTCCACGGTAGGAGCGCGAAGTGCCGGGCAGCCATCGGGAATTGGCCCTAGGCCCGGGGGCCTGCGCGGGACCGGACGAGGCTTAGGGCCCGACTACGACGTGCCGTCACGGTGTGCTCGGTGGGCGGCGCGGTGCGCGGCGGGGGCGATGCCGCGCAGACGTTTGAACGCGACGCTCAGGGCGAAGGCGTTCGCGTACCCGACCCGACGGGCGACGGCCTCCACGGTGTCGTCCGTCGTCAGCAGCAGGTCGGCGGCGGTGTCGACGCGCCAGGACGCCAGGTACGCCATCGGGGGCTCGCCGACCTCCGCGGTGAAGTGGCGGGCGAGCGCGGCGCGGGAGACGCCGGTGCGGGCGGCGAGGCCCGCGACGGTCCAGCGGCGGGCGGGGTCGTCGTGGAGCAGCCGTAGGGCCGGGCCGACCGTGGGGTGGTCCCAGGCTCGGTACCAGGGCGGCGGCTGGGCGCCGGGGCGGTCGAACCAGGCGCGCAGGGCCGCGAGCAGCATCAGGTCGAGCAGTCGGTCGAGCACGGTGCGACGGCCGGGGCGGGCGGTCGCGACCTCCTGGGCGAGGAGTTCCAGCAGCGGGTGGCCGCACTGGGCGCCGGGGACGACGAAGACGTCGGGGAGGGTGCGCAGCAGTCGGTCGCTGATGCTGCCGGGGGCCTCGTACACCCCGCTGAGCAGCATCGCGGCGGGCTCGGGCGCATCGTCGTGCGGGGCTGGTGCCCCGGGCGGTGGGCAGTAGGCCGCGGCGGTCACCAGGGTCCGCGGCGCGGCACCCGGTTCGTCGGCGACCGTGTACGGCGCCCGGCCGCGCACCACCGCGACCGTGCCCTCGTCGACGGCCACGGGCTCGCCGCCGTCGGGCAGCAGCCAGCCCCGGCCGCGCACCATCGTCAGCAGCGTCAGCGGAGCGCCGCCCGCGAACCGCAGGGACCACGGCCCGTCCACGCAGGCGCACCGGAAGAGCGCACCGCGCGCCCGTACCCCGTCGAGCAGTTCGGCCAGGACGTCCACGCCGCCCGCATCCGCCGTTTCCGTACGCGTCACCATGACCGGACAGCGTAGACGCTGAGACATGGATGCGAGCCGGTGAGCCATGGAGCGTCTTCCGCCACCCGGTTTCACTGGGGGCATGACACAGCACACCATCCTCGTCCTCGGTGGCACGGGCACCACCGGCCGCCGCGTCGCCCGCCAGTTGGGGGAGCTGGGGCACTCCGTCCGGATCGGTTCGCGCTCGGCCGATCCGCGCTTCGACTGGGAGTCCGCCGCCACCTGGGACGCGGTGCTCGACGGCGTCGACGCCGTCTATCTCGTACCGTTCGACGGCGCCCTGCTCACCCGACCGTTCTTGGCGCGGGCCGAAGAGCGCGGGGTGCGGCGGATCGTCCTGCTGTCGGGGCGCGGCGTGGACGCGCCGGGGTACATGGACCTGTCGCAGCCGGCGGCGCGGACGCACGTCGACGGGGAGGCGGCGGTCCGGGCGACGCGTTCGCCGGAGTGGACCGTGGTGCGGCCGGGGTGGTTCGCGCAGAACTTCAGCGAGGGGTTCTTCCTGGACGCGGTGCGCTCGGGGGAGCTGAAGCTGCCCGGCGGGGACGGCGCCGCGTCGTTCGTGGACGCGGAGGACATCGCGGCGGTCGCGGTGGCCGCGCTCACCGAGGACGGGCACGCGGGACGCACGTACGAGCTGTCCGGGCCGCGGGCGCTGACCCTGGGCGAGGTGGCCGCGGAGATCTCCGCGGTATCGGGGCGCACGGTGCGCTACGCGCCGGTGGCACCGGTGGACTTCGTGGCCGAGATGACCGCGCGGGGGTGGTCGCGGGGGGACGCCGAGGGGTACGTGGAGATCCTCTCGCCGGTGCGGCGCGGCCTGGACGCGCACCTGTCCACGGGGGTGCAGGAGGCGTTGGGGCGGCAGCCGCGCGACTTCGCGGCGTTCGCTGCGGACGCGGCGGCGGCCGGCGCCTGGGTCTGATCGACGCCCGGGCCGGTCGGCGGCAGGTCGGGCCGCGGGGGCCGGCCTGCCGCGGGGCGGTGCGGGTCAGCACACGGGTTTCAGAACACCTTGCCCGGGTTCAGGATGCCCAGGGGGTCGAAGGTCCGTTTGATGCCCCGTTGCAACTCCACTCCCACCGGCCCCAACTCCCGCGCCAGCCACTCCTTCTTCAGCACCCCGACCCCGTGCTCCCCCGTGATCGTGCCGCCGAGTTCCAGTCCGAGCGCCATGATCTCGTCGAACGACTCGCGGGCGCGCCGGGTCTCGTCCGGGTCGGTGTGGTCGAAGCAGACGACGGGGTGGGTGTTGCCGTCGCCTGCGTGGGCGCAGACCCCGATCGTCAGTCCGTGCTTCTCGGCGATCGCGGCCGTGCCGTCGATCATCGCGCCCAGCCGGGAACGCGGTACGCACACGTCGTCGATCATCGTCGCCGACTTCACGGCCTCCAGCGCGGTCAGCGCCGTCCGCCGTGCCGCGAGGAGGAGTTCGGACTCGGCGACGGTGTCGGCGGGCACGACCCCGGTGGCGCCGGCGGCCGTGCACAGCTCGCCGACCGCGGCCAGGTCCGCCGTCGGGTCGGGGGTGTCGAACGCGGCCAGCAGCAGCGCCTCGGTGGTCTCCGGCAGGCCCGTCCGGCCGAGCGCGTTGACGGCGCGGACGGTGGTGGCGTCCATCAGCTCCAGCAGCGACGGCGCATGGCCGCGCGCCATGATCGCGCAGATGGCGTCGCAGGCCGCCGCCGCGCTCGGGAACTCGGCGGCGAGCACCAACTGCCGCGGCGGCTTGGGCTTCAGCGCCAGCACCGCCTTCACCACCACCCCCAGGCTGCCCTCGGAGCCCACGAACAGCCGGGTCAGGTCGTAGCCGGCGACGCCCTTCGCGGTGCGCCGGCCGGTGGTCAGCAGTCGGCCGTCGGCGAGGACGACGTCCAGGCCGAGGACGTACTCCGCGGTCACCCCGTACTTGACGCAGCACAGGCCGCCGGACGCGGTGCCGATGTTCCCGCCGATGGTGCAGGTCTCCCAGCTGGAGGGATCGGGCGGGTAGGACAGGCCGCGCTCCTCCACCGCGCGCGACAGCACGGCGTTCACCACGCCCGGCTCGACGACGGCGATCCGGTCCACCGGGCTGATCTCCAGGATGCGGTCCATCTTGACCAGCGACAGCACTATGCAGCCGTCGGTGGCGTTCGCCGCGCCCGACAGGCCGGTGCGGGCGCCCTGCGGGACGACGGGGACCCGCAGCGCGGTCGCGGTGCGCAGCACGTGCTGCACCTGCTCGACCGTGCGCGGCAGGACGACGACGGCGGGGGTGCCGGCGGCGCAGAAGCTCGCCATGTCCCGTCCGTACGAGACGGTGACGTCCGGGTCGGTGATCAGGGCTTCGGCGGGGAGGCCGGCGCGCAGCCGGTCGAGCAGGTCGCCGAGGTCCACGGCGTGGTCGGCGTCTTTGGCGCGGTCGGCGTCTCTGGCGTCGCCGAGGCCGTTGAGGTCGCCGAGGTCGTCAAGGTTGAGGTCGTCACCACGCGGCCGGTCGAGGGGCTCGTCCATGCGTCCAGCCTCGCACCGGCGGCCATCGGTGTGAACCCGTGCCCCGCCCACCTGGATGATCGTCGTACCGTACGCAGACTGCCGCACAGTGATCGTCATGAAGGGCGAAGCTGCGAAGAACGTCGCGGTCGGCACGCTGGTGGCCGCGACGCTGATCACCGGAGTGGTGCTGGCCTTCCCCGGCACGGACCGGCAGGGCCCGCCGCCGCTGCCCGGCCCCCTGGCGCGCGCCGAGACGGCCGCGCTGGCGGGTGCGCCGGCGTCGGTGCCGGAGCTGGACGCGCTGATCGCGGACCGGCACGCCTGGCTCAAGGAGCATCCGAAGGACGAGGCGTCCTGGGCGGCGCTGGGCTCCGCGTACACGGAGCGGGCGGTGCGGGCCGCGGACTGGGCGGCGTACGGCAAGGCCGAGCAGGCGCTGAAACGGTCCCTCGCCGCGCTCCCCGGCGAGCGCGGCAACACCGACGCGCTGCTGGGGCTCGCCGTCCTCGCGGGCGCCCGCAACGACTTCGTCGCGGCGAAGGAGTACGCGACGCTGGCGCGCAAGCAGAAGCCGCGGCGGTGGACGGTGCACCGCGCGCTGGTCGACGCGTACAGCGGGCTCGGGGACCACAAGGCGGCCGAGAAGTCGCTGGAGTCGGTGCAGAGCCTGTACGACGGGGCGCAGTCGCGCAGCCTGGCGGCCCGGGTGTACCGCGACCGCGGCTGGCGCGAGGACGCGGCGGCGAGCGCGTACGACGCGGTCGGCGCGGCGCGCGGGGCCCCGGAGCGGGCGCACGCACTGTGGCGGCTCGGCGAGCTGTCGTGGGAGCGGGGCGAGCCGCAGGAGGCGGTTGCCAGCTACGACGCGGCGCTGCGGCTCGCCCCCGATCTGCACCCCGCGCTCGCGTCCCGGGCCCGGGCGCTCGCCGCCCTCGACCGCACGGACGAGGCGCTGCGCGACTACCGCGCCGCGCTGACGAAGGCACCGCGGCCGGAGTACGCCCTGGAGGCGGGTGAGTTGGCGGAGTCCCTGGACCTCGACGGGGAGGCGACCGCCTTCTACGAGCAGGTGCGCGCCCTGCTGGAACGGGCCGCGGCGCAGGGCGTGAACGTCCGACTGACCCTGGCCCGGTACGAGACGGACCACGGGGACCCGGCGGAGGCGGTGCGCCTGCTGCGGGCCGAGTGGGACGGGGGCCGGCGCAGCCCGGAGACGGCCGACGCGCTGGCGTGGGCGCTGCACAAGGCGGGGCGGTCGAAGGAGGGCCTGCCGCAGTTGGTGAAGGCGATGAAGGACGGGCCGCGCAGCGCGCTCTTCGCGTACCACCGCGGCGAGATCGAACGCTCCCTCGGGATGTACGGCGGCGCCCGCCGCCACATCGGCGAGGCCCTGCGCACGAACCCGTCCTTCTCCCCGCTGCTGGCCCCGGCCGCCCGCTCGGCGCTCACGGCGCTGGGCGAGCCCCCGGAGGGCGGTCCGCGCAAGCTGACGGGCCGCGAGGGCCAGGGCGGCGCCGGCGGCACGCCGGCGAACCAGCAGCGCCGCACCGCGACGGGTCAGAGGGTGGCGTAAACGATCAGGTTGTCCACCGGGTGTCCTTCGGCGTCGAACTCCCCGTCGCAGGTGACGAGTCGCAGTTCGGGCCCCGAGGTCGGTCCGTAGACGCGCTCGGTGGGGAACGCGGTCTTCTTCACGGTCTCGGTCGCGGTGACCGTGAAGGTCCGCGTCGTCCCGCGGGCGTCGCGCACCTCGATCTCCGCGCCCTTCGCGAGCTTCTTGAGGTCGTGGAAGACGGCGGGCCCGTACCGGGTGTCGTTGTGCCCGATGATCACCCCGGCCCCTGTCTGCCCGGGCACGGCTCCCCCGGTGTACCACCCCGCGGTCATCCCCTTCTCCGCGGGCGGCACCTCGACGGTCCGGTCGTCGTTGAGCCCCAACTCCATGAGGTCGCTCCTGACCCCGATGGAGGGAATGGCGACGTGCACGGGCTCGGCGGCGCCCGACGTCGTGGCCGGGTCCGGGGACCGGGCCGTGGACGGCGCCACGGCACCGACCGACGCCTGCACCTGGGCGACCTGCCCCCCGCCCTCGTCCCGAACCCCGCTCCCGCCCCCCGAACACCCGGCCACGACGCCGACGAGCAGCGCACAGAGCACGAGAGTGCGGAGGCGAGAGGGGAAGGGTCGACGCATGGGAGGCTCCAGGAGAAGGGGCTGAGCAAATCAGGGGCACCGGGTTCCCCACGCCCTTCGGGGCAACACCGTGGCCCGGCAGGCACGACGGCGCCGTGATGCACGTGCAGTGATGGCGTCTGCGGCGCGGTGGGTGGCCGGTCGCGCACCGTGTCACGGAGGCCAACGCGCCCGCAGGGCCGCGGCGCTCACGTCACGGGCCGGAGGAGCGGGCCGCATCAGACGAAACGGCCCGCCCCTCCGGCCGCGACGTCAGGCAGTCGCGTCAGCGCGACCCGCCCCGCGACGGCGCACGAACACGGCCGCACCGGCCAGCAGCACCGTGCCCGCGGCCGAAGCCGCGACGACGGTCCCCGCACCCGCGCCGCCGGACGTACCCGCCTCGGCCACCGGCCGCTCCCCCGCTGCCACGCCACCGCGCGGCAGCGTGACCACACGGACCGCCCCGTCCTTGTCCTTCGCCAGATCGGCGCACAGGGTCGCCTTGTCGGCCGGCTTCACCGCTGCCGCACGGCTCTCCTTGAGGGGCATGCACTTCGCGGCCTTGTCCTGCACCGGCTTCGGCTTCTCGTCGGCGAACGCGGCACCGGCCGGCGCCAGCACCGCGCCCACGGCAACGGCCGTGACGGCGAGGGCCCGCAACGGGCGACGACGACGGCGCACAGACGCTTCGGTCATACGGATGACTCCTATCCGAGGGTCCCGAAGAGGTTCGGAACCGTATGACCGCAAGGCTGGCGGGGAGTTGTGAGGATCCTGTCAGGTCCCGATGTCCTCCCCGTCAGCCCGGGGCAAGGCCGGTATCCACAAAGTGAAGACGGACCCCTGCCCCACCCGGCTGGCCGCCGTCGCCGACCCGCCGTGCGCCTCCGCCAGCTTGCGGACGATCGCCAGCCCGAGCCCGCTGCCGCCGGTGCGCCTGTTGCGGGACTTGTCCGCGCGCCAGAAGCGGTCGAAGACGTACGGGAGGTCGTCGGCCGCGATGCCGCTGCCGGTGTCGGAGACCTCGATCGCCACCCGCCGGCCCGCGCCCTCGCCCTCCTCGTACGCCCGCAGGGTGACCGTGCCGCCGCGCGGGGTGTGACGCACGGCGTTGGAGACCAGGTTGTCGACGGCCTGGCGCAGCCGGACGGGGTCGGCCGCCAACTCCCCCGCCTTCTCGACGACGCCGGCTTCGGCTTCGGACACGGCTTCGGACACGGTCAGCGTGACGCCCGCCGCCTCTGCGCGCGGCGCGTGCGCCGAAGCGACCTGCGGCAGCAACTCGTCGATCCGCACCGGAACCGGGGACAGCCGCAACTCGCCCGCGTCCGCCTGGGCCAGGTCCTGGAGGTCGTCGATGATGTGCTGGAGCTGGACGGCCTCCTCCAGGAGGGAGGAGACGAAGGCCGGGTCGAGGTCCGCCACCCCGTCCTGCGCGCCCTCCAGCCAGCCCCGGATGGTGCTCAGCGGCGTGCGGAGTTCGTGCGCGACGTCGCCGACCATCTCGCGGCGCTGGTGTTCGAGGCGGGCCCGGTGCTCCGCCATGTCGTTGAACGCGGCGGCAAGCCGGCCCATTTCGTTGTCCCCGCGGACCGGCACGGGCTCCGCGTCCCCGCCGTCCTTCATCCGCTGCGCGGCGGAGGTGAGGGCCCGCAGCGGCCGGACGAGACGGGTGGCGGCCAGGACGGACGCCCCCACGGTCAGCGCCAGCACCAGTGCTGCGGCGCCCGCGATGCGCGCGGTGTTCTCCCGGGAGAGGTCGAAGCCGGGGACCTCGGCACCGTCGGGGTCGCTGATGAACAGCAGCGCGGGGGACGACACGAACGAACCGAGTTGGTCGCGGCGGGCGGTGTCGACGCAGTTCTCCACGACGCTGTCCAGCCGCACGACGCCCTGGACCTTCCTCTCGTACACCCCCTTCTCGTCCGTCTTCTTCGACTCGGCCGGCTGCGGAACGACCTGCGCGGCCTTCGGATCCACCGGCGCCACCAACAGGACTTCTTCCCGGGGGGTCCGGCCCTGCACCGCGATCTTCATGTCCGGCCCGGAGCCGAACTCCATCCGGAGCGGCACGCCCTTGCGCCCCTTGCGGCTCAGGCAGTCGTCAGAGAGCTTGGTGAGCGCCTTGAGCGCCGCGCTCTCGGTGTCGGTGGGGGCTTCCAGCCGTGTGAGTCCGCACCGTTCGCGGAGGTCACCGAGGTCACCGGTCTCGTAACCGGTGGCCCGCACCCAGGTGCGCCCGCTGGGGGTGACGACGGGTTCGGCCGTGATGGACCGGCCGCGCAGGCAGCTGACGGCGGTGTCCGCGAGGGCGCCCAGCCGGGTCCTCTCCTCTGCGGACAGCCGGAAGGGGCCGACGGCGCGGGCGTCGATGCCGCCGGGGGTCAGCGCGCCGGCCCCGCTCCCGGCCTTGCCGACGCGGAGGGACGCCTGCTCGGCCTCCTGCTCCGCGGTCGGGTCCAGCACCGCTTCCGTGTTGAGGGGGTCGATGACGGCGGAGGCGTTCTCGGGCAGCGCGGGGGGTGCGTCCTCGGTCGCGGAGTCCGCGATGGGGACGCGGGAGCGGGTGGTGAGCGCGATCCGGCGGTCGTACCTCTCGGCGAGCTCGGTGACGCGGCTCTGGACGCCGTCCCACTGGGCGTTGGTCGCGGCGTGGCCCAGGAGCGTCCGGTAGATCATGGCGTCGTTGGTGAGGTTCCTGCCCTGTTCCCGCTTGATGGCGCCGGAGGTGGTCTGGGCGGCCAGCCAGGCGGTCGCGGCGACGGAGCAGACGGCGACGAGCGCGGACACGGCGAGCAGCCGGCCCAACAAACTCTTGCGTAAGGGCAGCCGGCGCCCGCGCCCAGGACCGGTAGCGGTCTTGGTGGCGGTACTGGTGGCGGTGGCTCGGTCAGGACGCACGGCCGGCCCCCTTCGCCGGATCGGCGAGCTTGTAGCCCACGCCGAAGACCGTGAGCAGCCGTTGGGGCTTCTTCGGCTGCTGCTCGATCTTCTTGCGGAGGTTCATCACGTGGACGTCCACGGTCCGGTCGCCGATGTAGCGGGTGTAGCCGTGGAGCTCCTGGAGGAGGCGCTGGCGGGTGAAGACCCGGCCCGGCTCGGCGGCCATGGCGCTGAGGATGCGGAACTCCCCCGGGGTGCACTCGACTCCGGTGCCGTCCAGGGTGATCTCGTGCCGCTCGGGGTCGATCACGAGGGCGCCGACGGTGATCAGGTGGTCCTCGGCGGGGGCGGCGGCAGGGGCGGCTGCGGCACCCGGCGCCACGGGAGGCGCGGTGCGGCGCAGCAGCGTGCGCACCCGGGCCATCAGCTCCCGCGGGCTGTACGGCTTCGTCATGTAGTCGTCGGCGCCGAGGTCGAGCCCGAGCAGGAGGTCGTCCTCGGTGGAGCGGGCGGTGAGCATCAGCACCGGGAGTCCGTACGACTCGGCCCGCAGGATGCGCAGCACGTCGAGCCCGTCGGTGCGGGGCATCATCACGTCGAGCACGAGGAGGTCCGGCGCCCGGTGGCGGACCTGCTCGACGGCGGCGCGGCCGTCCGTCACGACCGTGACCGTGTGGCCCTCCCGCTGGAGGTAGCGGCGGACCAGCTCGGCCTGTTTGTCGTCGTCCTCGGCGATCATCACATGTGCGCACACGCCAACGATGGTAGGCAGCGGAAACGAACACGCGCTCAGGCCTGTGGATAACTCCGGTGGACAACTCCGTGCGAACGGCCGCGTGATGGGCCGCCGGCCCGGCCGTGCGCACGGCGTCGGGCCGCGGACGGCCGGGCGCGGTGCGCGCCGGCCGTCCGCGCAACGACGGTGCGCCCTACGGCGTCAGAGGTTGCCGCGCTTGGCCTGCTCGCGCTCGATCGCCTCGAACAGCGCCTTGAAGTTGCCCTTGCCGAAGCCCATGGAGCCGTGTCGCTCGATCATCTCGAAGAAGACCGTCGGCCGGTCCTGGACGGGCTTGGTGAAGATCTGCAACAGATAGCCGTCCTCGTCGCGGTCGACGAGGATCTTCAGCTCCCGCAGGGTCTCCACCGGCACCCGGGTCTCGCCGGCCCACTCGCCGAGGGTGTCGTAGTACGAGTCGGGGGTGTCGAGGAACTGGACGCCCGCGGCCCGCATGGTCCGCACCGAGGCGACGATGTCGTTGGTGGCGAGCGCGATGTGCTGGACGCCGGCGCCGCCGTAGAACTCCAGGTACTCGTCGATCTGCGACTTCTTCTTCGCGATCGCCGGCTCGTTGATGGGGAACTTCACCTTCAGGGTGCCGTCGGCGACGACCTTCGACATCAGGGCGGAGTACTCGGTGGCGATGTCGTCGCCCACGAACTCCTTCATGTTGGTGAAGCCCATGACCTTGTTGTAGAAGCCGACCCACTCGTTCATCCGGCCGAGTTCGACGTTGCCCACGCAGTGGTCGATGGCCTGGAAGGTGCGGCGGGCCGGCGGCTCGACGATCGGGGCGGTAGCGGTGAAGCCGGGCAGGTACGGCCCGTCGTAACCGGAGCGCTCGACGAGGGTGTGCCGGGTCTGGCCGTAGGTGGCGATCGCGGCGAGGACGACGGTGCCGTGCTCGTCCTTCAGCTCGTACGGCTCGGTGATGCCGCGGGCGCCGTGCTCGGTGGCGTAGGCGTACGCGGCACGGACGTCCGGGACCTCGATGGCGAGGTCCACGACGCCGTCGCCGTGCTCGGCGACGTGCTCGGCGAGGAAGGCGCCCCACTCCGAGGTCTGCTTGATGACGGAGGTGAGGACGAACCTGGCGGAGCCGTTCTCCAACACGTAACTGGCCGTCTCGCGGCTGCCGTTCTCCGGCCCGGCGTAGGCGACGAGCTTCATCCCGAAGGCGGTGGAGTAGTAGTGGGCGGCCTGCTTGGCGTTGCCGACGGCGAAGACGACCGCGTCCATTCCCTTCACCGGGAAGGGGTCGGCCTCGCGCGCGGTGGTGGGGTGGTGATCGATGGTCTCAGTCATGGTTGCAGGCTCCACCCGATCCACAAGGTGCGCAATAGTTCGTCGTTCCTCTGGGCAACCTGTCCACCCGGGGTCCACGATGGTGGCCCCTTCTGTACATGGTGACCATCGGGGAGCGGGTATGGCGATCGATCATTTGGACGGCCGGCTCATCGTGCTGCTGGCCCGCGAGCCCCGCATCGGCGTCCTGGAGGCGTCGCGGCGCCTCGGGGTCGCCCGGGGCACCGTCCAGGCGCGGCTGGACCGGCTGCGGTCGCACGGGGTGATCCGGGGCTTCGGCCCGGACGTCGACCCGGCGGCGCTCGGCTATCCGGTGACGGCGTTCGCGACGCTGGAGATCAAGCAGGGGCAGGGCCCGGACGTGCGCAGTCATCTGGCGTCCGTGCCGGAGGTGCTGGAGCTGCACACCACGACCGGGCACGGCGACATGCTGTGCCGGCTGGTGGCGCGCTCCAACGCGGACCTCCAGCGGGTGATCGACCGGGTGGTGGGGTTCGAGGGGATCGTCCGGGCGTCCACGGCGATCGTGATGGAGAACCCGGTGCCGCTGCGGATCATCCCGCTGGTGGAGCAGGCCGCGGCTGAGCCGGGGCCCGGCTGAGGCGCCCGGAGAATCCATGCCAACACATCTTTGCAACGAGGTGGATGCAAAGCTATCTTTGCATCATGTCGGAACAGCACCCCGCCTCGGAACAGCACCCCGCTCCGGAACCGTCTCCCGTCGCGCCCCACGCCCCCGAGGACCCGCGCGCCTACCAGCCGTTGAACCCGCGGTCGCTGCGCGGCCTCGCCCACCCCCTGCGCATCCGACTGCTGGCCTCGCTCCGCCACGACGGACCCGCCACCGCCTCCGGCCTCGCGGAGAAGCTCGGCGAGTCGAGCGGGGCGACCAGCTACCACCTGCGACAGCTCGCCACCCACGGCTTCGTCGAGGACGCGCCCGAGCGCGGCAAGGGGCGCGAGCGCTGGTGGCGGGCGTCCACGGCCGGCACGAGCATCGACCACTCCCTGTTCACCGACCCCGATCCCGCGGTCCGGGGCGCGGCGGACCTGTTCATCCACGAGATCGCCACCCTCCACACCGAGGAGGTCAGCACCTGGCTGGGCACCGCGCACGAGTGGCCCGAAGCCTGGCGGCGAGCCTCGGACCTCAGCGACTTCACCCTGCGGCTGACGCCCGCGCAGGCGTTGGACCTGAGGGACAAGGTGCACGCCCTGATCGAGGAGTACCCCGTCGAGGACCCGGGGCCGGACGCGGCGAAGTTCCGGGTGCACCTGCACGCCTTCCCCCGCGGCGGGCCGGACGGAACACCGGGCGAGGGGCGTCGGGACGAACCGGGAGGCGTCGGATGATGCACGAAGGCGATCCGGAACTCCGGCTCCGCCTGGCCGCGGAACGCGCCGCCCGGCTACGGGGCGAGGCCCGGGCGGCGGCGCTGGCCGCGCGGGCCCGGGCGCTGCGCCCGCCGCGCCCGCCGCTGGAGGTGCGCGTGGGGTGGGCCCTGGTGGAGGTGGGCCTGCGGCTGGTGCAGCGGCAGGCCGGGCCGATGCGGTCCCGCACGGCCTGATCCGCCCTCACGGATCCGTACGGGCCCCTGCGAACGGTCCGCTCAGCAGGACGGGACCTTCTCGCCCTTCTGGAGGGCCCGCAGCGCGTCCACCGCGCCGTCCAGGGTGGTGACGGGAATCAGCTGGAGCCCCTTCGGCAACTCGGCGTCGGCATCGGCGCACTCCCCCTCGGGCACCAGGAAGACGGTCGCGCCGTCCCGCTTGGCGGCCTGCGTCTTCAGGGAGACCCCGCCGACCTCACCGACCTTCCCGTCCGGGCTGATCGTGCCCGTACCGGCGACGGTACGGCCCCCGGTGAGGTCGCCGCCGGCGCCGTTGCCGTCGAGCTTGTCCACGATCCCCAGCGAGAACAGCAGCCCGGCGCTCGGCCCGCCGATGTCCTCCAGCCGCAGGGACACCTTCACCTTGGCGGGGTCCTCGTCGAGGTACGAGAGCGCCGCCTTGGCCGCGTCGTTCTGCGACTCCTCCATCGCCTCCAGGTTGATCTTCTCCACCTGCCGGTCGGACTTGCCCGCGGGATAGACGGACTCCCGGGGCAGGACCGCGCGGTCCGTGCGGAACCAGCTGTCCACCACGTCCTGGACGTCCACGTCCGTGGACGGTCCGGTCGCCACGATCGTCGTCATGCGCAGTTGCCCGCTGGTCTTGCGCACGGGCGCGCCCTCGATCGAGATCACCGGCTGGCCGTCCTGCTCCCCGAGCACGTCGGCCGTGGTCCCCGGCTGGGCGATCACGAACGGCAACGGCACGAAGACCGCGACCGCGAGCAGCGCGATGACGGGGAGGGTGCTGAGGGCGATGGCGCGGGGGCGAGTGAGACGGGAGAGCACGGAGCCAATCTAGTGGCAGCGGCGCCGGGGCAGCGCCGCGGCCACGGCTTGGGGGGCTCGGCAGCACCGCGACTCGGGGTGCCAAGCATTGCTGGCAGGCGTCTGCGGGCTGCTTGCGGTTGTTCGCGCAGTTCCTCCCCCTGTGCCCTGCGGGCACGAGGGCACCCCCCAGCGCCCCTGTTCCGCTGCCCTCGATGGCATACCTGCGGCCCGGCGGGGGCTTGTCACGGCGCTGGCGCGCCGCGCGTCACCGCAGCGCCTCGGCCACCTCGCGGGCCGCGTCGACCACGCGGGGGCCCACGCGTTCGGGGATCGAGTCGGCGAGCATCACGACGCCCACGCTGCCCTCTATGCCGGTCACCCCGACGAGGGGGGCCGCCGCGCCGCTCGCGCCCGCTTCGAGTTCGCCGTGGGTGAGGGTGTAGTCGGGGTCGTCGGCGGGGGCCTGGCGGGCGGCCAGTATCGCCTTGCCCGCGGCGCCCCGGTCCAGCGGGTGGCGGAACCCGGCCCGGTACGCGACGTGGTAGTCCGTCCACGTCGGCTCGACCACGGCGACGGCGAGCGCCTCCGCGCCGTCCACGAGCGTGAGGTGGGCCGTCGCGCCGATGTCCTCGGCGAGCGCCCGCAGCGCGGGCATCGCGGCCTCCCGCACCAGCGGGTGCACCTGGCGCCCCAGGCGCAGCACGCCGAGGCCGACCCTCGCCCGGCCGCCGAGGTCGCGGCGGACGAGGGCGTGCTGCTCCAGGGTGGCGAGCAGCCGGTAGACGACGGTGCGGTTGACGCCGAGCTTTCCTGACAGCTCGGTGACGGTCAGCCCGTGGTCGGTGTCGGCGAGCAGCTTGAGGACACGCAGTCCCCGGTCGAGCGTCTGGGAGGTCTCCGCGGTCACGACGCCCTCTCCTTCGGAGTGAGTGACGGCGGGTCCCCCGGTCGTCGCGGCACCGGTCCCGTCGGCGTCGCACCGAAGGCCCACCGACGGGCCATGGCACACCGGTTGGGCTCCGCGGCTGCGCTGCCACGGGGCGCTTGGATTGTGTGACCGGGACAGTAGCGAGCCGGTTCGCTCAGCGGAAGACCCCGTCCAGAATCCGGTCCCCCAGCTGTGATATAGGACCGGTTCCTCCCCGTTCCTCCCGGGGAAGTCCGCGACGAGTCCCCGGCAAGCCCCGCGTGATGACCCGCAGCGGCCCGGGGTCACCGCATCCGCGTCGCCCACTCCTGGACCTTCTTGATCCGCTCCCGGATCTGGCCGGCCGTCGCCTCCGCGCTCGGCGGCCCGCCGCACACCCGCCGCAGCTCGGTGTGGATGACGCCGTGCGGCTTGCCGCTCTGGTGGACGTACGCGCCGACCATCGTGTTGAGCTGCTTGCGCAGCTCCAGGAGTTCCTTGTGGGAGACCACGGGCCGGCGTTCGGCCGGCAGCTCCAGCAGGTCGGCCTCGGTGTCCGGCTTCTTGCGGCTGTGCGCGATCTGGCGGGCCTGGCGCTTCTGGAGCAGCATCTGCACCTGGTCGGGTTCGAGGAGGCCGGGAATGCCGAGGTAGTCCTGCTCCTCCTCGCTGCCGGGGTGCGCCTGCATGCCGAACTCGGCGCCGTTGTACATCACCCGGTCGAAGACGGCGTCCGACTCCAGCGCCTCGAAGGGCAGCTGGTCCTGCTCGCCGGTGTCCTCGTCCTGCGCCTGGTTCGCCTCGTCCATCTCCTTCTCGGACTCGGCGTACGGGTCCTCCTCGCCCTCCTTCTTCGGCCGGTCGAGGACGTGGTCGCGCTCGACCTCCATCTCGCCGGCGAAGCCGAGCAGGTTGGGGATGGTCGGCAGGAAGACGGACGCGGTCTCGCCGCGCCGCCGGGAGCGCACGAAGCGCCCCACGGCCTGGGCGAAGAAGAGCGGCGTGGAGATGGTGGTGGCGTACACCCCGACGGCGAGCCGGGGCACGTCGACGCCCTCGGACACCATCCGCACCGCCACCATCCAGCGCTCCGTGCCGTCGCTGAACTCGTCGATGCGCTGGGAGGCGCCCGAGTCGTCGGAGAGGACGACGGTCGCCTTGGTGCCGGTGATCTCCCGGATCAGCTTGGCGTACGAACGCGCCGAGTCCTGGTCGGAGGCGATGACGAGGCCGCCGGCGTCCGGCACCGACTTGCGGACCTCGATCAGCCGCTGGTCCGCGGCGCGCAGCACGTTCGGCATCCACTCGCCGCGCGGGTCCAGCGCGGTGCGCCACGCCTGGGAGACCGCGTCCTTGGTCATCGGCTCGCCGAGCCGGGCCTCGATCTCGTCGCCGGCCTTGGTGCGCCAGCGCATGTTGCCGCTGTACGAGAGGAAGATGACGGGCCGCACGACGCCGTCGGAGAGCGCGTTGCCGTACCCGTACGTGTAGTCGGCGGCGGAGCGGCGGATGCCGTCGTTGCCCTCCTCGTACGTGACGAAGGGGATCGGGTTGGTGTCCGAGCGGAACGGGGTGCCGGTCAGCGCGAGGCGCCGGGTCGCCGGCTCGAACGCCTCCAGGCACGCCTCGCCCCAGGACTTGGAGTCGCCGGCGTGGTGGATCTCGTCCAGGATGACCAGCGTCTTGCGCTGCTCGCAGCGGTTGCGGTGCAGCATGGGCCGCACCCCGACGCCCGCGTACGTCACGGCGACGCCCTGGTACTCCTTGCTGAGCGGCCCCGCGCTGTACTCCGGGTCCAGCTTGATCCCTATCCGCGCCGCGGCGGCGGCCCACTGCTTCTTCAGGTGCTCCGTCGGCGCGACCACGGTGACCTGTTGCACCACGTGGTGATGGAGCAGCCAGGAGGCGAGGGTGAGCGCGAACGTGGTCTTCCCGGCGCCGGGCGTCGCGACCGCGAGGAAGTCCCGCGGCTGCTCCTGCACGTACTTGTCCATGGCCGACTGCTGCCAGGCGCGCAGCTTCCCTGCGGTGCCCCAGGGGGCACGGCCGGGGAAGGCGGGAGAGAGGTGGTGGGAGTGGGCGGCGGTGGTAGTCACGGTCTCCGGTTCGACGGGCGCGACGGGCACGGAGCCCCGGCTCGACGGGGCTCGCCGCGGTCGCGGGCGGTTCCAGCCGAGCCCCTCGGGGGCTCGGTATGACAACCGGGCCACCCTACCGGTGTGCCCGGACCGCTCCGGCTCGGACCGGGCCGGCCCGTGGGCGAGTGCGAGTTACCTCACACGGGCCGTGCCGTACGTCCGGGTGCGCGTCAGGCGCCCGCCCCTTCGGGGGTACGGGTCCGCAGCCGGGTGGCGACCCAGGCGCCCGCCAGGGCCACCAGCGCCATCGGCAGGAAGACCGCGGCGAAGGCGCCCGGGTGGGAGCCGGCGGACTCCGCGGCGGAGGTGGAGGCGTGGTGCGCGACGGAGCCGCCGCCGAGCGCCGCGAAGGCCGCGCCGCCGATCGCCAGCAGCATGATGTTCGACAGCCCGTCGGAGATCTGGAGCGCGGCCGAGTTCGTCCCGGCCTCCTCGGGCGCGGACAGCTTGAGCAGCAGCACGCTGGTGGACGCGATGACCATGCCCATGCCGAAGCAGCCGACGCCCCAGGCGACGGCGAGGCTCCAGACCGGCACGGAGTCGATCAGTACGGCCGGGGCGGCGGCGATGGCCACGGCGACCAGGACCATGCCGAGGGCCACCAGCCGCTCGCGGTGCGGCTCCATCTGGGGGCGGGACTGGAGGAACGAGCCGAGCGCCCAGGTGAGCCCGCCGGCCGCGAGGGAGAGGCCGGCCATCGTCGGGGACAGCCCGCGCTGGGTGACCAGCATCAGCGGGATGAAGGACTCGGCGGCGACGAAGGAGCCCGCGGCGACACCGCGCAGCAGCACCACCGACGGGAGTCCGCGGGCCGCCCGGTAGGTGCCCCTGGGCAGCAGCCCGAGGACCGCGGGCACCAGCAGCGCCGCGCCCGCGACGGCCGGCAGCACCGACAGCCACGCCAGGTCCTGCGCGGCGTACTGGAGCAGTCCGGCGCCCAGCGAGATGCCCAGCGCCAGCCGGATGCGGCGGGCGTCGAACGCGGGCAGCGGCGCGCTCGGGTCGGCCGGCCCCGACGCCATCCGCCGGATCGCGGGCAGCGCGAGCGCCAGCGGGAAGACGACGAGCGCGGGGATGCCGATGAACACCCAGCGCCAGCTCAGGTGCTCGGTGATGGTGCCGGAGACCAGCGGCCCGACGATGGAGGGGATCACCCAGCTCGCGGCGAACGCGGCGAGGATCTTGGGCCGCAGCCGCTCCGGGTAGGCGCGGCCGATCACCACGTACAGCGCGACGATGACCAGGCCGCCGCCGAGCCCCTGGACCGCCCTTCCGAGGATGAAGAGCCACATCGCGTTCGCGGTCCCGGACAGCAGCAGCCCCACCCCGAAGGCGGCGATGCCGGTGGCCAGCGGGCGCAGCGGCCCCTGCCGGTCGGCCCACTGGCCGGAGAGCACCATCGCGAAGAGGCTGGTGGTGAAGTACGAGGAGAAGGCGAAGGCGTACACCTCGATGCCGTTCAGCTGGCGCGCCGCGACGGGCATGGCGGTGCCGACGGCGGTGGCCTCGAAGGCGACGAGCAGGACGACCGTGATGATGCCGATGCTCAGCGCCCGGTGCGTCCGGCCGAGGACCCCCGTGGGCTCCGCCTCCGGCTCCGGGGCGTCGGGTGGTGCGGGCTGGGCCGCCTGGCTGGCAACGGACGGGTTCGTAGCCGTCACGGCGGGCGCGGCGGCGCCTGCTACGTCTACGTCTACGTCGACGTCACGGGGTTCGGGGGCGGGGGCGGGGGTCATGCGCTCAGGGTAAGTGGCGTGGAGCGAAATCGACCCTGTCGCTGGGCGGGCCCGGACTCCTCCCTTGGTCGTACGACCGCGGGGCGACGTGTGAACGGCACATGGCAGTCACATTGCGGGGCGCCGGGATTCCTTGGCCGGACGGGGGCGTGCGATCTACGTTCTTCTCACGAACACCTGACCGTGTGCCCGAGAGGCTCAGGGACTCGCCTGCAACGCGAGGTACACCGGTTCGAATCCGGTCACGGTCTCCCGTGCACGCGGGTGACCGCCCCCAGCGAGGAGGGGGGCGGTCACCCGCGTTCTCAGACCCTCGCCTCCGGCAGGCGCGCCAGGAGGGCGTCCACCGTCTCCTGCGGCGTCAGGGCGCTGGAGTCGAGCCAGAGCCCGATCGGCGGCGTCTCCTCCCGCAGCACCGCGTCCAGCCGCGCGACGGTCCAGTCGCCGCCGTACCCGGTCTTCGCCCGGCCGGCCTCGCGGGCGGCGACGGCGTCGGGCGCGGGCGCGAGGACGACGACGTACAGGGGGCGGGTGCGCACGAGGTCCACGTAGTGCGCCAGGTCCTCGCCGATGACGATGTCCTGGACGACGGCGGTCACGCCGGCCTCGGCGTACAGGTCCGCGGCGGCGGCGGAGATCCGGTGCCGCAGCCGCAGCTCCTCACGGGCGGGCGACCCCGGGCCGCTCTCGACGGTCATGTCCGCGCCGCCCGTCACGATCATGCGCCGGAACGCGTCCCCGCGGACGTGCGCGGCGCGGGGCAGGCGCTCGGCGAGCTGCTGGGCGACGGTGGACTTGCCGGAGGCCATGATCCCGGTGACGAGGAGCACGGCGGAGTCGAGGGGGCGGGGGGTCGTTGGCATGCGCCGACGCTAGGGCGCGCCTGCGCCACGGCTCAACTGATTTGCCCCACGGCCGCGGCGCGCTGCGCTTCCGCTGCGCTTTGCCTGGCGCGGTGGAGGTGCCCGCCGCTTCCCTGCGGGTGCGCTGCTCGCTGCGGGTGCGTCGTGGTTGTTCGCGCAGTTCCCCGCGCCCCCAAAACCCCCTGCCTCAGCCCGCAGACAAGTGACGGGGGCAGCGAATCAGGGGCGCTGGGGGTACCACCACGCCCTTCGGGCGTAGGGGGCGGAACTGCGCGCCAAGCCGACCACCGGGTCGTAGAGACCGAACTTGCCCGCAGGGTTACGGCGGTGGTGTCAGGGGCGCGGGGAACTGCGCGAACAGCCCACCACCGGGCCGCAGAGACCAGCGCACCCGCAGGGAAGCGGCGGACAGGTCCACCGCGCCCGGCAAAGCGCAGCGTTACGCGTGGGTGACCGCCGCCTGGGGGCGGATGGGGAGGCGGTTCACCGGGCGGCCCGTCGCCGCCCGCACCGCCGCCGCCACCGCCGCCGGCGACGTCACGATCGGCACCGCACTCGCCGCCTTCGCCCCGAAGGGCGCCACCACGTCCCGCTCCTCCACCAGCTTCACGATCCGGATGTCCGGCGCGTCCAGCGCCGTCGGCAGGGCGTACCCCGTCAGGTCAGGACGCCGGACCGTGCCGCGCGAGGTGCGGAGGTTCTCCGTGAGCGCCGTGCCCACGCCGAAGGTGACGCCCGCCTCGATGCGGGTCGCGAGCTGCGCCGGGTTCAGCACCCGCCCGACGTCCTGTGCCACCGCCATCTCCACGACCCGGATCGCGCCCAGCTCGATGTCCACGTCCACCACCGCGCGCACGGCGCAGAACGCCATGCCCACGAAGGCGTCGCCCTGGCCGCTGTCGTCCAGCGGCTCGGTGGGGTGCGGTCGGCACTGCGCGGTCGCCCACAGCTCCTTGCCGTCCAGCACCTCCGCGACCGTCACGGACAGCACCCCGTCGTACGAGGTGATCTTGCCGTCGGCGATCTGGAGCAGCTCCGTGGACATCCCGAACTGGTGGGCCAGCGGCTGGAGGAGCTGGGTGCGGACCATCTTCGCGGCCCGCTCCACCGCACCGCCCGAGACCCAGGTGTGCCGGCCGTGGCAGGCCGCGCCCGAGGGCGGCTGGTCGGTGTCGACGGGCGCCACGCGGACGTCGTCGATGCCGAGCACCTCCTGCACGATCTGGCGGGCCAGGGTGGCGAAGCCGGAGCCGGTGTCGACGGCGGCGCAGATCACGGTGGCGATGCCGTCGTGGACCCGGACGGTGGCCGTGGAGACCTCGTCGGCACCTTCCGCGCCGAGCATGTGGACCATGCCGAGGGCGTAGCCGACGCCGCGGCGCACCGCGCCCGGCTCGCCGGCGCCCTCCGGGCCGCCCGGCAGCAGCCAGTCGTCCTCGGGCGAGTCCTTCGGCAGCGCGGGCAGCGGGTAGTCCCGTACGGCGTGCAGCAGTTCGGCCACCGGTGCCGGGCAGGTCACGGTCTGCCCGGTGGGCAGGAGGTCGCCGGTCGCCAGGACGTTGCGCAGCCGGACGTCGGTGGGGTCGAGGCCGACCTTCGCGGCGAGCTTGTCCATCTGCGCCTCGTACGCCGCGCACACCTGCATCGCGCCCTCGCCGCGGACGTGGCCCGCGGGCGGGTTGTTGGTGCGCACCGCCCAGCCCTCGATGAAGGCGTGCGGGACGACGTAGGGGCCGCAGGCGAAGGCGACCGCGGCCGCCAGGGACTCCGAGGAGTCGTCGGCGTACGCACCGGCGTCCAGGAGGAGTTGCGCCTCCACCTTCACCAGGCGGCCCTCGGCATCCGCGTGGTGGCGGTAGCGCAGCAGCGTGGGGTGGCGGTGGGGGTGGCCGAGGAAGGACTCCTCGCGGGTCGCGGCCAGCTTCACCGGGCAGCCGGTGCGCAGCGCGAGCAGGGCCAGCGGCAGGTGGAAGCCGGGGTCCTCGCGGTCGGAGGTGGCGCCGGGAACCCCGGTGACCACGACCTTGACCCGGTCGGGCGCGAGGCCGAGGAAGGACGCGGCGAGGTCGCGGTCGGTGTGCGGGTCGGTGGAGGCGACGTACAGCTCCACCCCGCCGTCGGGGCGGGGCACCGCGAGGCCCGCCTCCGCGCCGATGGGCGCCGGGTCCTGACGGCCGATGCGGTACAGCCCCTCGACGACGACCTCGCCGGTGACGTCGGGGTCGCCGTAGCGCAGGGGGATGTGGCGGATCAGATTGCCGTCGGGGTGCAGCGGGGGCGCCTCGAAGGCGGCTTCGGGGTCGGTGACCGGTTCCAGGACCTCGTACTCGACCGCGATGGCCGCGGCGGCGAGCCGGGCGGTGTCCGGGTGGTCGGCGGCCACGGCGGCGATCGCCTCGCCGTGGTGGCGCACCACGGTGGAGGCGAAGACGGGCCGGTCGGCGACGCGCCGCCCGTAGCCCTTGTCGCCGGGGACGTCCTGGTCCGTGATGACGGCGCGCACGCCCTTCATCTCCAGGGCGGCCGAGGTGTCGACGGAGACGATGCGGGCGGAGGGGTGCGGGGCGCGCAGGATCGCCGCCCACAGCAGTCCCTCGGCCCACAGGTCGGAGGCGTACGGGAAGGTGCCTTCGGTCTTCGCGCGCGCGTCGGTGGGGGCCAGGGACGCGCCGAGCCCCCGTTCGTCGACGGGCTGTTCCGGCCGGGGCGATCCGGTCGCCTGGGGCGTCGCGGTGGTGGCCGCGTCGTTGCTCACGCCATGCCTCCGTCGTGCGGGTGGGGCTGCACACTACCCGCACCGGGAGGCGCCTGGTGCGGAATGAGGGGGTCCGGGCCGGGCCCGTGCGGATCCGGGCCCGCGGTGGCCTCGGCGCCCTCTGCTTCTTCGACCAGCGCCGCCGCGCTCGCCTCGCGCTCGGTGACGACCTGTTTCACCGCGTCCAGGACCCCTCGGTAGCCGGAGCACCGGCAGAGGTTGCCGCAGAGCGCCTGGCGGGTCTCCAACTCGGTGGGATTGTGGTTGCCTTCGAGCAGGTCGTGCACGGTCATCGCCATGCCGGGGACGCAGAAGCCGCACTGCACCGCGCCGCAGGCGGCGAGCGCCCGCTGCACGTCGGACGGTTCGCCCTCGGTGGCGAGCCCTTCGACCGTACGGACCTCGCTGCCGGCGGCGGTGGCCGCGGGGACCAGGCAGGAAGCGACGAGACGGCCGTCCACCTGGACGTTGCAGGCGCCGCACTCGCCCTGGGAGCAGCCGTCCTTGGCGCCGGCGAGGCCGAGGCGCTCGCGCAGCACGTACAGCAGCGACTCGCCGATCCAGGCGTCGGTGACGGGCCGGTCGGTGCCGTTGACGCGCAGGACGTACGAGGTGGGCGGGTGCTCCTCGAAGACGGGCGGGGGGACGGCCGCGGGTGCTTCGGCGGCGTCCGGCGCGACTTCAGGTGCTTCCGGAGCTTCAGGCGCGGCGGTACGGGGCGCGGGCACCGCCGCCGCGGACGGCTCCTCGGGCACTGCCTCGGGCTCGGGCTCGGGTTCGGGCGTCTCGGTCGCGGCCGGCCCGGCTGCGACGGGCTCGGACACGACGGCCTCGGGCGCGGCGCTCTCGGGGGCGTCCGCGGCGGCCTGGTGGCCCTCGGCGGGCGCCGGCTCCTCGCGCGGCTCGTCCTGCGCGTCCACGGGCACGGGGTGCGGCTGCGCCGGGTGCGCCGCGGGCGCCGCGGGCGCGTGTGCGCCCGTGTCGTACCCGCCGCTCTCGGGCGCGGGCCGGGGCGCCGAGGCGTCCGGGCCGTCGGCGGGCGCTTCGGTCTGCACGGGCTCGGGTTCGGTCGCCCACGGCGCGGGCGCACCGCCCGGCAGGGTCGTGGGTGCTTCGGCGGCCCAGGGCGCGGGCGCGCCGCCGGGCAGGGTCGGCGGGGCGGAGTTCCACTGCTGCGCCTGGAGCATGGCGGCGGTGTACTCGCCCGTCTCCTCCGGCAGGTCGCCGTGGGCGACCGGGATCGTCCACTGGCCGGTGACGTCCGAGGCGGGCGCCGGCACCGGCCCGGTCGACCGGTCGGCGTCGGGGAAGGCCCACTGGGCGGTGGCGTGCGGGTCGTCGGTGTACGGCACCGCAGAGGCCGTCGAGGAGGCGGAGGAGGCCGAGCCGGGGGCCTGCGGCCAGTCTTCGGGGCCCTGCGGCTGCGCCAGTGCCTCCTGGGGCACCTGCGGGTCGGCCACGGGCGTCAGCGGCAGGATCATCGGCGGGACGTAGCCGTGTCCGGGCGCCTCCAGGGGCGCGGCGTGCAGCGCCTCGTCCGGGGGCAGTTGGACGAAGGCGGTCGCGTCCTGCTCGAACGCGCCCTGCGGCATGGGCTGCCAGCCGCCGTGCTCGGGGGCGTGCGGCGCCGGGTACTGCGGGTGGTGCCCGCCCTGCTGGGCGGTGTGGTCGGCGTGGGGCTGGCGGTCCTGCTCCCCCGCGCCGTTCTCGGTGTTGTTGGTGTTGCCGTTCACGACAGCGCCCTCCCCAGTGCACGCCGGGCCAGCGCGGCGACGGTGCGCCGCAGATGCAGTACGGCGGGCGGCAGCACCTGCTGCTCCTCGCCCTGGGCGGCCGGCTCGGGGTCGGGGATGCACGCGGCGGCGACGTACTCCCCGAAGGCCACCAGCGCCTCCGCCGCGAGCCCGCGCTCGCCGTCCCAGTCGATCAGCGAGGCGATCCACCGCTCCGCCTCCAGCGGGCGCAGCGGCATCGTGGCGATGGCGCCGACGGCGCAACGCACCCCGCGTCGCTGCGGGTCGAGGACGACCGCGACGGACGCGGTGGCGCGCCCGGGGCCGGTGCGCCCGGTCGCCTTGAGGAAGACCTGGGGCGCGTGCAGAAGGGGTACGCGCACGTGTCCGATGAGTTCGGCGGGGGCCAGCACCTCGCGGCCGGCCAGCAGATGGGCGACCGGGACCTCGCGGCGGCTGCCGCCGGGGCCGGCGACGATGAGGTCGGCCTCCAGCGCGGCGAGCACCGGCAGGGTGTCCCCGGTGGGGGCGGCGGAGGCGATGTTGCCGCCGAGGGTGCCCGCGTTGCGGATCTGGGGCGGTCCCGCGGCGCGCGCGGACGCGGCGAGCGCGGGGATCAGCGCGGCGAAGTCGGGGCGGCCCATGCGGGCGTGGGTGAGGCCGGCGCCGAGGAGGGCGTGGCCGTCCTGGTAGCGCCAGCCGCGGATCTCGCTGATGCGGCCGAGGCCGACGAGTCCGGCGGGGCGCAACTGCCCCTTGTTGACGGCCGCCATGAGGTCGGTGCCGCCCGCGACCGGCACCGCGGCGGGCATGGCGGTCAGCGCCGCCACGGCCTCGTCGAGCGAAGCCGGCATCGTCACCGACTGCGATGTCTGCGGTGCGTGCGTGGTCACCCCAGCTGCCCCTTCCCGGTGTCCGGCGATCCCGGCTGTGTTGCCGTACCGTACGTGCTCACCGCCCGGACGTGGCAACTCTGGCACATCTTCCGAGCCGCCCGCCGCGGGGGTCCGCGAAGGGCACTTCCGCGACGGATGCCCCCTTGTTGGGGTGTTGCCCCGTTTCGGACGGGTCAACGGCGTGACGGGCCTTCGGCGCACCGCGCGGATCGACACGGTTCGCCATGGGTCGGGACGAGTTGTTCCGCAGCACGGTTCCCACGGTGCCAGGAGCCCGGTGCGCGGGCACCGGGCTCCTGGGCGGATCACACGTTCGGGTTCGGCGCTTCGCGCGGATACCCCTTCACGCCGGGCCGCTTCTGCCAGGGCAGCGGCCCGGTGGGCGGCCGGTAACCGACGCCGAGCGCGTCAAGCCGCGGGTAGTGCGCCGCCATCCGTCGTTCGAAGTCGGCGAAGTCCCGCTCGTCGGGCGCGGGCAGCTCGGACCAGGCGACTTCGGCGAGGGCGACGAGCCGGGGGAAGACCTGGTAGTCGACGCGGGCGCGCTCCTGCATGACCTCGGTCCAGACGTTGGCCTGGGTGCCGATGACGTGCTTGGCCGCGTCGGGCGTCAGCTCCGGCGGGACCGGCTCGAAGCGGTAGATGCTCTCCAGGGTCTGGACGAAGCCGATCGGGATGGGCTCGTCGGGGTCGTCGGTCTGGCGGTGGTCGAGGTAGACCCGGTGCTCGGGACACATCACGACGTCATGGCCGGCCTTGGCCGCCTCGATGCCGCCCTCGTAGCCGCGCCAGGACGAGACGGTGGCGCCGGCGGCGAGCCCGCCCTCCAGGATCTCGTCCCAGCCGACGAGCCGCCGCCCGCGCTGGGTCAGCCACTTGTCGAAGTGGCGCATGAACCACGACTGGAGGCCGTCCTCGTCGCCGACGCCGAGTTCCGCGATGCGCGCCTGCGCGGTCGCGGACGCCTTCCACTGGTCCTTGGGGCACTCGTCGCCGCCGAGGTGGATGTAGGGCGAGACGTCGGCCGGGAAGAGTTCCAGGAGCTCCTCCAGCACGCCCTCGTAGAAGCGCAGCACGGTCTCGGTCGGGGCGAGCACGTTGGGGTTGATGCCCCAGGTGTCCCAAGGGGTGAGCGCGGAGGTGTCGATGACGTCGGTGTTGCCGAGTTCCGGGTACGCGGCGATCGCGGCCTGCGAGTGGCCGGGGATGTCGATCTCGGGGACGACCCGGATGTGTCGCTCGGCCGCGTAGGCGACGATCTCCCGGATGTCGTCGTGGGTGTAGTAACCGCCGTACGGCTTCTCGTCCCACTGGTCGGAGTAGCGGTGCCCCCACTTGGTGCGCGGACGCCAGGAGCCGACCTCGGTCAGGCGCGGGTGGCGCTTGATCTCGATGCGCCAGCCCTGGTCGTCGGTGAGGTGGAAGTGGAAGACGTTCAGCTTGTGCGCGGCGAGCAGGTCGAGCATCCGCAGCACGTCGGACTTCTGGGTGAAGTGCCGCGCCACGTCGAGCATCATGCCGCGCCAGCCGAACCGGGGCGCGTCCTCGATGGTCTGCGCGGCCAGCTCCGGGGCGCCGGCGGGGCCGACGGGCGCGGCGCGGAAGGCGGTGGGGCCCAGGAGTTGGCGCAGGGTCTGGGCGCCCCAGAAGACGCCGGCGCCGCTGCCGCCGCGGATCTCCACGCCGGTGCCGTCGGTGACGGTCAGCCGGTACGCCTCGGGCTGGAGGTCCTCGTCGACGAGGAGGGTGACGGAGTTGGGGGCGGCTGCGGCGCCGGGGGCGAGGGGCAGCCCGAGGGCCGCGCCGACCGTGCTGCGCAGCCAGCGCTCGGCCCGTTCGGTGCCGGGGGCGGCGTAGAGGGTGGTGTGCGCGTCGGGGGCGAACGCGCCGCCGCCGTCGGCGGGGCGGACGGACTGCGGGGCGGGGACCAGCAGCGGGCCCGCCGACCCTTCGGGGGAGCCTTGCGTCGGGCCGCCGGTCGTCGTGGCGTCGGGCATGGTGTGGATCCTTCCTTGGCCGGGTGAGCCTTGGCTTTCGGGGGTCCGGGAATTCCTCCGGCCGCGGGGGAACGGCCGGAGGAAGACTTAGTCCTTCACTGCGCCGCCGAGTCCGGAGACCAGGCGTCGCTGCACGAGGACGAAGAAGACGAGCACCGGAATCGTCATCACCGTCGAGCCCGCCATGATTCCGCCCCAGTCGTTCTCGTCGGGTTTGAAGAAGACGAGGAGCGCCATCGGGAGGGTCGACTGCGAGGTGTCGCTGATGATGAACGACTTGGCGAAGAGGAAGTCGTTCCAGGTGGAGATGAAGGAGAAGACGCTGGTCGCCACGAGCCCCGGGAAGACCAGCGGGAAGAGGATCTGCCACAGGAATCGGGTGCGGCTGGCGCCGTCGATGTAGGCGGCTTCTTCGAGCGCTTCGGGGACGGCCTTCACGAATCCCCGCAGCATCCAGATGGCGAAGGGCAGCGAGAAGGCGATGTGGGGCAGGATCAGCGACCAGAGGGAGTTCAGTTGGCCGAGGTCCCGCATGAGGAAGAACATCGGGATCGTCAGTGCCTCGATGGGCACCATCTGGGCCACCAGGAACATGATCAGCAGCGTCGTGCGGAACTTGAACTTGAATCGGGTCACCGCCGTCGCCGCCAGGAAGGCGATCAGCGCGGAGGCGAGCACGACCGTGCCGGCGACGAAGAGGCTGTTGAGGAAATAGCGCCCGAACTCCTGCTGCTCGAAGACGCGGCGGAAGGAGTCGAGCGACGGGTTGAGCGTCCAGGGGCGCGCCTCGGTCGACTGGATCTCGCCGGCCGGCTTGAAGGCGGAGAGCACCATCCAGTACAGCGGGAAGGCGACGACGACCGCGACGAGGAGCGCGGACGCCTCGGCGGCCAGTCGCCAGGGACGCCGGATCCGGAAGGAGCGCTTACGGCTCGTCGAGTTGCTCGTCGACTCGTGTGTCGACTTGCTCGTCGAGGTGCTTGTAGAAGTGCTCACAGCTCTTCTCCCTGGCGTCGCATGAGGCGCAGATAGACGAGGGTGACGGCCAGCAGGATCAACAGCATGATCACGCCGATGGCCGAGCCCAGGCTGTACTGCGAGGACGCGAACGCCTTCTGGTACGCGTACACGTTGAGCACGAGGTTCTGCCCGGCGATGCCGCCGCCGGAGGTCATCACGTAGATCTGGGTGAAGACCTTGAAGTCCCAGATGATCGACTGGATGGTGACGACGATCAGGATGGGCCGCAGCATCGGCGCGATGATCGTGCGCCAGATCCGCCACTGGGACGCCCCGTCGAGCGAAGCGGCCTCCAGCACCTCGGAGGGGATCGCCTTGATGCCCGCGTACACGGTGACCATGACGAACGGGAAGGAGCACCAGACGACCTCGAAGAGGACGAGCGCGAAGGCGCTGTAGCGCCCGTACGTCCAGGAGAAGTCGCCGAGGCCGAGCAGCCGGTTGACCGGGCCGTGGTCCGGGTCGAAGAGGAAGACCCACACCGTGGAGCCGGTGATGGCGGGGGTGGCCCAGGCACCGAGCGCGGCCAGCATCAGGGCGAGCCGGGGCAGCGCCCGGATGCGGGTCAGCAGCACGGCGAGGGCGCAGCCGACGGCCAGGGTGGCGATCACACAGGCGGCGGCGAAGACCACCGTCGCCAGCAGGACCTGCCAGAACTGGCTGTCGGAGAAGAGGGTCTGGTAGTTCCCGAAGCCCTTGAAGGTGGTGGGTTCGCCACCGCTGACCTGGGCCTGGGTGTATTCGAGGAACGAGATCAGGCCGAGCTGGTAGATCGGGTAGACCAGCAGGGTCGCGAGGACCACCAGCGCGGGGATCAGGTAGAGCCAGGGCGTCCAGCGGCTGCCGTGCCGCCCGCCGGGCCCGCGACGGCGCGCGGGCCCGGACTTCCCAGTCCGACCGGAGAGCTTCTCGGCGGGGGCCGGGGCGGTGGTGGCCACCGCGCCCGGCCCCGCTGTCGCTTCGTGCGTCATGTCGAGGTGTCCGCGTCCCGTCCGGTCAGCCCGCGGCGGAGAAGGCCGCGTCCATCTTCTTGGCGGCCTCGTTCGATGCCGCGGCCACGTCCTTCTTGCCGCTGACGATCTCCTGGAACATCGTCGGCAGGACGGTGGAGGCGTCGATCTGGCCCCAGCCGGCGGAGGCGGGGACGAACTTGGCGCCGGCGGCGAGGGTGTCGACGAAGGGCTTCACGAAGGGCTCCTTCGCGGCGATCTCGGTGCGCACGTCGGTGAAGGTGGGCAGGAAGCCCATGGCCTCGAAGAGCTTGCGCTGGCTCTCCTTGCCGGTCAGCTCCTTCATCAGGTCGACCGCGAGGGTGCGGCGCTCGCTGCTCTTGAGGACGCCGACGTTGTTGCCGCCCGCGAAGGCGGGGGCGATGGAGCCGGCCTTGACGCCCGGCAGCGGGACGACGGCGTACTTGCCCTTCGCCTTGCCCGCCTCGACGGCCTGGTGGCTGAAGTCGCCGCCGATCGCCATGGCGGCGGTGCCGGAGGCGAAGGCGGTGACGGTGGCGTTGCCGCCCATGGAGGCGCACTTGGAGGCGGGACAGTTGTCGTCGCCGAAGAGGGAGGTGTAGGCGGTGATGCCCTTCTGGGCCTCGGGGCTGTTGATCGCGGACTTGTAGCTGTTGCCGTCCTGCTTGGCGAGTTCACCGCCGTTGGCCCAGATGAACGGCATGGCGCCGTAGGTGTACGTGCCGCCGACGGCGAGACCGTACAGCTCGGGCTTGGCCTTGCGGATCTGCTTGGCGGTGGAGATCAGCTCGTCCTGGGTGGTGGGCGGCTTGAGGTTCAGCTCCTTGAACACGTCGGTGCGGTAGTACAGCGCGCGCACGCCGACGAAGAGCGGGGATCCGTACACCTTGCCGTCGACGGTGACGGACTGCTTGGCCGTCGCGTCGGCGTCCTTGGCGTCCGCCCAGTCGCCGAACTCCTTGCTGACGTCGGCGAGGCCGCCGTCCTTCACGTAACCGGCGGTGTCGGTGTTGCCGTACTCGATCAGGTCGGGGGCGCTCTTCGGGTCGTTGAAGGCGGCCTTGATCTTCTGGGCGCGGGTGTCGACGGGGATGTACTCCACCTCGACCTTGGCGTCCTTGTTCCGCTTGGTGAAGGCGGCGATGGCCTCGTCCACCACCTTCTTCTTGGGCCCGTTGTTGACCTCCTGGAAGAGCCAGACCCGCAGCGTGCCGGACTTCTCGTCCTTGGAGGAGCTGTTGTCGGAGGTCTGGGGCGCGCACGCGGTGGCGGTGAGGCCGGCGAGGACGAGCGCGGAGACGGGAGCGGCTATGCGGGAGCGGAGCTTCATGGGCGGTCCCTCGGGATGAGTGCGAGGTATGCATTGCGACATATGCAACGCATGTTTCGTGCTGCACAACAGGAGGCGAACATAGAACGGCTCAAACCTGGGGACAAGTGGTCTCAACCACTCTGTGACCGGGCGGAGCATCCTGTGCAACGACCGCCGAACCCCCCGAAAAACCTCTGCAAACCCTGCACATCGCCACAGAAAACACAGAACGGCCCCTGGGGCGCGCCTACTCGCGCGCCCCAGGGGCCGTTCCGGACCCGCCGCCGGTACCCGGCAGCGCTGCCCTACTTCTTGTCCTTGCCGCCCTTGTCCCCGCCGGGACCCATGGAGTCGTAGATCTCCTTGCACATCGGACAGACCGGGTACTTCTTGGGGTCGCGCCCCGGCACCCAGACCTTTCCGCACAGCGCGACCACGGGAGTGCCGTCGAGGGCACTCGCCATGATCTTGTCCTTCTGAACGTAGTGGGCGAAGCGCTCGTGATCGCCGTCGCCGTGCGACACCTGCGGCGTCGGCTCTACGAGGGTTCCCGTCCCTGTCCCGCGATCGGGCTCAAGAGTGCTCATGAAATCCAAGGGTACCCGGGTGCCCGCGGCGCGCGGCCCCTGTGTGGCAGGCTCACGCGTCGCGCCGGCGCAGCACCACCAGACCGGCCGCCAGTGCCGCCGCGGTCCAGGCCAGGAAGACCGCCAGCCCGGTCAGCGGGCCGTAGCCGACCCGGTCGAAGGGGACGGTGGACATCAGCCGCGAGCCGGCCAGGTGCGGCAGGAAGCGGCCCGCCTCCGCGACCCCCGGCAGCGTCGCCAGCACGTCCCCGATCACGAAGAACAGCGGCACCAGGACGGCCAGCGAGGCGATCGTGCTGCGCAGCACCGCGGCGACCCCGGCCGACACCAGACACAGCAGGGTCAGATGGAGGGCGAAGCCGAACACCGCCCGGAGGGCGCCCCGGTCGCCCAGGGAGGCGTTCAGCTCACCGCCCATCGCGGTCTGAGCCGTGAAGAACGTGGCGAAGGCCGTGGGCAGGGCCACCGCGAGCGTGGCCGCGCCCAGGACGGCGACCTTCGCGGTCCAGTACGCCGTGCGGTCCGGCACGGCTATCAGGGAGGAGCGCGCCAGGCCCGTCGTGTGCTCCCCGGCGACGGCCATCACGCCCAGGCAGACCACGGCGAGCTGCCCCATGGAGACCCCGGCGAAGCCCGTGAGGACCGGGTCGAAGTCCTCGGTGCGGTAGTCCTCCGCGTTCGCCCGGATCATCGTCCCGTACAGGAGCCCGAAGGCGACGTTCACCACGAAGGCCGCCGCCAGCGTCCACCAGGTGGAGCGCAGGGTCCGCAGCTTGAACCACTCGGCGGCCAGCGCGGGGGCCAGCGCGCCCGCCCTCATCGCGCACCCCCGCCGACGCCGGTGCGCCTGCTCGCGCCCTCTTCGGGCGGACCTGCGGCGGTGAGGCGGATGAACGCCTCCTCCAGGGAGCCGCCCGGCGAGGCGTGCTCGGCCACGACCTCCTGCACCCCGCCCTCGGCCAGCAGCCGGCCGCGGCCGATGACCACCACCTGGTCCACGGTCAGGGCCGCCTCACCCATCAGGTGCGAGGAGACGAACACCGCCCGACCCTGCCCCGCCAGGTCGCGCATCAAGGTGCGGATCCACACGATGCCCTCCGGATCGAGCCCGTTCACCGGCTCGTCCAGCAGCAGATAGCGGGGGTCGCCGAGCAGCGCCGCCGCGATCCCCAGGCGCTGCCCCATGCCCAGGGAGTACGTCCCCACCCGGCGGCGCGCCGCGGCTCCGAGGCCGACCTGCTCGATCACCTCGTCCACGCGCGCATCCGATATCCGGTGCGTACGGGCGAGGAAGCGCAGGTGGGAACGGCCGGAGTGCCCCGGGTGCACGGCCCGGGCCTCCAGCAGCGCGCCCACCGTGCGCAGCGGGTGGCGCAGCCGGGCGTACGGCACGCCGTCGAAGAGGGCCGAGCCGCGGGTGGGCCGGTCCAGGCCGAGCATCATCCGCAGCGTGGTGGACTTTCCCGCGCCGTTGGGCCCGAGGAAGCCGGTGACGCGGCCCGGGCGCACGGTGAAGCTCAGGCCGTCCACGGCGGGCGTCCGGCCGCGGTGCTTGGTCAGGTCGTGGATGTCAATCACGTTTCCCACCGTGACGCACCGCGCCGGTGCCGCGCCTCCCCCGCCGGAGGGAAAGGTGCGTCTCCCTCTGGAGGGGGAGGCGCGGGCGCCGACGGCCCGTCTACCGTCGGAGGATGACCGCCCACGGACGACCGAAAGCGGCCCTGGTGGGGCGGGACGGGCTCGCGGTCGCCGCGTATCTCCTCCTCGTCTCGACCACCGGTGCCGCCGGCTCCACCGGCGCCGGCTCGTCCGCGCTCCCGGACGGGCTCGCGTCGCTGCTGGTGTTGGTGACGGTGGCTCCGCTGGTGGTGCGCCGGCTGTGGCCGCTGCCGGTCTTCGGCGGCGTGCTGGCCGCCACCTGCGTCGGCGTGCTGCTGGGCGCGGTGCACGATCCGTTCGTCCCCGCCGCCTTCGCGCTGTACACGGTCGCCGTGCAAGGGGCCCGCGAGCACTGGTGGCAGCGGTGGCTGCCCGCCCTCGCGGTCGGCGCGCTGTCCCTGTGCGCCCTGGTCGCCCCGCTGCGCGAGGGGCGCGGCGCTTGGTGGACGAGCGGCCCCGGCCTGCTCGTCCTCGGCTTCGGCGTGCTCCTCGGCGCGTGGGAGCTGGGCCGGGCGGCCAGCGAGCGGCGCGCGTTCGCGATCCGTACGGCCGAGCAGCTCGCGCAGCGCGCCGTCACAGAGGAGCGGCTGCGCATCGCCCGCGAGCTGCACGACGTGGTCACCCACTCCATAGGACTCATCGTCGTCAAGGCGGGCGTGGCCAACCACGTCGTGCGCACCCGCCCCGACGCGGCGAACGACGCCCTGCGGGTCATCGAGGGCACCGGCCGGGACGCCCTGACGGAGCTGCGGCGCATGCTGGGGGTGCTGCGCGCCTCGGACACCGGCGAGCGCGTCCCCGCGCAGCTCGCCCCCGCGCCCACGGTGGCCGAGCTGCCGGAGCTGGCTGCCCGCGCCGGCGCCGAGCTGACCGTGGGTGACCTCGAAGGTCTGCCCGAAGGGGTCGGCCTCGCCGTCTACCGGATCGTGCAGGAGTCCCTGACGAACGTCCTGCGCCACGCCGGCCCGGGCACCCCGTGCCGGGTCGCGGTCGATTCCGACGGCACCGCGGTGCGGCTGGTCGTGGCCGACGACGGCCCGCCCGGCGGCCCCGCGCCCGACGGCCACGGCATCGTGGGCATGCGCGAGCGCGTCGCGCTGTACGGCGGCGTCTTCGCGGCCGGCCCGCGCGCACCCCGCGGCTTCGAGGTCCGGGCGACGATTCCGTACGAGCGCGTCCACCGCCCCGGGGGCGAGCCGGCGCCCGAGCCCGAAGCGGCCCGGGCGCACGTCGAGGTGGGCCCGTGATCCGGGTGCTCGTCGCCGATGACCAGGCGCTGCTCCGCGGCAGCCTGCGGCTGCTGGTGGAGGCCGAGCCGGGCCTCTCCCCCGTCGGGGAGGCCGCGGACGGCGACGAGGCCGTACGGCTGGCCCGGCTCACCCGCCCCGACGTGGTCCTCATGGACGTCCGGATGCCCGGCACCGACGGCATCGAGGCCGCCCGCCGCATCAGCGCCTCCCCCGAGACGGCCGCCACCCGTGTGCTGATGCTCACCATGTTCGACCTCGACGAGTACGTGTACGGCGCGCTGCGCGCGGGCGCCAGCGGCTTCCTCCTCAAGGACGCCCCGCCCGCCGAGCTGCTCTCCGCGGTGCGCGTCGTCGCGGCCGGCGACGCGCTGATCGCGCCCGGCGTGACGCGCCGCCTGATCTCCGAGTTCGCGCTGCGCCCGCCGCAGGGCCGCCCGGACGCCACCGCGCTGGACGCGGTCACCGGGCGGGAGCGCGAGGTGTTGGAGCTGGTGGCCCGCGGCCTGAGCAACACCGAGATCGCCCGCCGGCTGTACGTGGGCCTGTCCACGGTGAAGACCCACGTCAGCCATCTGTTGGGGAAGTTCGACGCGCGGGACCGGGCCCAGCTGGTGATCGCGGCGTACGAGACCGGCCTGGTGGTCCCCGGGCGTCAGTTGAGGGAGGGGTCTTCCGGATAGGTCGCGAACATCGCCAACTCACTGCGCTGGCGCCGCAGGACGGCCCGCCACAGCTGATCGGGCCGCGGTGACGACACGTCGCCCGGCTCGGAGTCCACGACGTACCAGGCGCCGTCGTCCAGTTCGGCCTCCAGCTGACCCGGGCCCCAGCCCGCGTACCCCGCGAAGATCCGCAGCGAGCTGAGGGCCGCGCCGACCAGTTCGGGCGGCGCCTCCAGATCGACCAGGCCGATCGCGCGGTGCACGCGCCGCCAGCCGATGGGGCCTTCGTCCCCCGGGATGACGGCGACGCCGAGCGCCGAGTCGAGCGAGACGGGTCCGCCCTGGAAGACGACGCCCGGCTCGCCCGCGAGCGCGGCCCATGACTCCAGGATGTCGCCGACGCCCACGGGCGTGGGGCGGTTGAGGACCACGCCGAGGGAGCCCTCGTCGTCGTGGTCGAGGACAAGGACGACGGTGCGGTCGAAGTTCGGATCCGCGAGTGCCGGTGTGGCGACGAGCAGTCGCCCGGTGAGCGAGGACACCTCGGTCATGCGCTACATGATCCCGCATCGGGCCCGGTTGCGGGTCCGATGCGGCGAAACCCAGCGCGCCCCGGGGTGCTCCACCGCGTGCCCTGCCCCGGCGCCCCCGACAACCGCGCCGTTCCCCTGCGGGGTGGCATTTGTCTCTGTGGCCCGGTGGTGGGTTGTCCGCGCAGTCCACCCCCTCTGCCCGGAGGGCATGGGGGACCCCAGCACCCCTGACCACCCCGCCGTAACCCTGCGGGAGCATTGGTCTCCGCGGGCCGCCTGTGGCCGCAGACGCTGGACCAGAGCGCGCCGCACGGCGAGAGCGCGGACCGTACGCGCACCCCGCGGGGGGTCACGCTGCGGCGTTGCGCGGGGACGCAGCGTGCTGTACCGAAATCATTACGTACCGGGACCCTCCTCGGCCTTACGGGGCACCGCCCCCCGCCCCTTACCCTTTTCTCTGTCCCACTGCCCGACCACTCCGGAACGCGAGATCCATGACCGGCACAGACGATGTACTGCTTGTCCACGGCGGCACCCCGCTGGAGGGCGAGATCCGCGTCCGCGGCGCCAAGAACCTGGTGCCGAAGGCAATGGTCGCCGCTCTCCTGGGCAGTGAACCGAGCAGACTGCGCAACGTGCCGGACATCCGTGACGTCCGGGTGGTGCGCGGGCTGCTCCAGCTGCACGGGGTGACGGTCCGGCCCGGTGAGGAGCCGGGCGAGCTGGTGCTCGACCCGACGCACGTGGAGTCCGCGAACGTCGCCGACATCGACGCGCACGCGGGCTCCTCCCGCATCCCGATCCTCTTCTGCGGCCCGCTGCTGCACCGCCTGGGCCACGCGTTCATCCCCGGCCTCGGCGGCTGCGACATCGGCGGCCGGCCGATCGACTTCCACTTCGACGTGCTGCGGCAGTTCGGCGCGAAGATCGAGAAGCGGGACGACGGGCAGTACCTGGAGGCCCCGCAGCGGCTGCGCGGCACGAAGATCCGGCTGCCGTACCCCTCCGTCGGCTCCACCGAGCAGGTGCTGCTGACCGCCGTCCTCGCCGAGGGCGTCACGGAGTTGTCGAACGCGGCGGTCGAGCCGGAGATCGAGGACCTGATCTGCGTCCTGCAGAAGATGGGCGCCATCATCTCGATGGACACCGACCGCACCATCCGCATCACGGGCGTCGACCGCCTCGGCGGTTACACCCACCGGGCGCTGCCGGACCGGCTGGAGGCCGCCTCGTGGGCGTCCGCGGCGCTCGCCACCGAGGGCAACATCTACGTCCGCGGCGCCCAGCAGCGCTCGATGATGACGTTCCTGAACACCTACCGCAAGGTGGGCGGCGCCTTCGAGATCGACGACGAGGGCATCCGCTTCTGGCACCCGGGCGGCTCGTTGAGCGCGATCGCCCTGGAGACGGACGTGCACCCCGGTTTCCAGACCGACTGGCAGCAGCCGCTGGTGGTGGCCCTCACGCAGGCCTCCGGGCTCTCCATCGTCCACGAGACGGTGTACGAGTCGCGGCTGGGCTTCACCTCCGCGCTGAACCAGATGGGCGCGCACATCCAGCTGTACCGGGAGTGCCTGGGCGGCTCGGACTGCCGGTTCGGCCAGCGCAACTTCCTGCACTCTGCGGTCGTGTCGGGCCCCACCAAGCTCCAGGGCGCCGACCTGGTCATCCCGGACCTGCGGGGCGGCTTCTCGTACCTGATCGCCGCGCTGGCGGCGCAGGGCACGTCCCGGGTGCACGGCATCGACCTGATCAACCGCGGCTACGAGAACTTCATGCAGAAGCTGGGCGACCTCGGCGCGAAGGTCGAGCTGCCGTCCGGCCCGCTCGGCTGAGAGCCTGACGGTCGCAGCAACGCCCAAGGGCGGTCACCACCTGGTGGTGACCGCCCTTGCGTTTGTCCGTTCGTCCTGGCTCCCGCGTCCCGCACTCGGCCCGTCGCCGGGCACCGCGGGTCGAGGGACCCGGGGACTTACTTGCCCTTGGCCGCTTCCTTCAGCTTCGAGCCGGCCGAGACCTTCACGCTGTAGCCCGCGGGGATCTGGATCGGGTCGCCCGTCTGCGGGTTGCGCGCGGTGCGAGCGGCACGGTGGGTGCGCTCGAAGGTCAGGAAGCCGGGGATGGTGACCTTCTCGTCGCCCTTGGCGACGACCTCGCCGACGGTCTCGGCAAGGGCGGCCAGCACGGCGTCGGCGTCCTTGCGGGTCACCTCGGCGCGGTCGGCCAGCGCGGCCACCAGCTCACTGCGGTTCATGTTCTTACTCCCGTGTTTCTTCTTGCCTGTGAGGCGTGAGTCGAAGCCGATGCTGCCAGGGCCCTCTGACACTCCCCCGAACCGGGGGTCCGTCAGTGAACCCCGCCCTGTCTGGTGAAACTCCCCAGGGACGCAGGTCCTCGGAGCAGCATCCTGCCTCCACCGACGGCGCGAACGCCAATCCGGCACCCTCCTGGGTCACACGAAAAGCGCCACTGCCTCGCGGTGGTGACGTTCCGTCGACACGGCGGGGACTCACCGGAGCCGCCCGGTCCGTGGTCCGGCCACCCTAGATCGGCGGCAGCGGCCCGGGACCGCGCGACGCGCCGGAGGTCAGGCGGACGTGGAACCCGTCACATCCGCGCCGGCCGCCTTCGCCGCGTTGCGCACGGCACCGGCGACGGCCCCGGCGACCTTGTCGTTGAAGACGGACGGAATGATGTAGTTCGGGTTGAGTTCGTCCTCGGTCACCACGTCGGCGAGGGCCGCGGCGGCGGCCAGCATCATCTCGGTGTTGACCGTGCGGGACTGGGCGTCCAGCAGACCGCGGAAGACGCCCGGGAAGACCAGCACGTTGTTGATCTGGTTCGGGAAGTCGGAGCGGCCGGTGGCGACCACGGCGGCGGTCTGCCGGGCCACGGCCGGGTCGACCTCGGGGTCCGGGTTGGCGAGCGCGAACACGATCGCGTCCTCGGCCATCGCGGAGACGTCCTCGGCGCCGAGGACGTTGGGGGCGGAGACGCCGATGAAGACGTCCGCGCCGACGACGGCCTCCTTGAGCGTGCCGGTGACGCCCTCGGGGTTGGTGTTGTCCGCGATCCAGCGCAGGGCGGAGCCGGGCGCCGCGTCGACGAGGTCCTCGCGGCCCGCGTGCACCACGCCGTGGATGTCGGCCACGACGGCGTGCTTCACGCCCGCCGCGATCAGCAGCTTCAGGATGGCCGTACCGGCGGCGCCGGCGCCCGACATGACGACCCGTACGTCCGAGACGGCCTTGCCGACCACCCGCAGCGCGTTGGTGAGCGCGGCGAGGACGACGATCGCGGTGCCGTGCTGGTCGTCGTGGAAGACCGGGATGTCCAGGGCCTCGCGCAGCCGGGCCTCGATCTCGAAGCAGCGGGGTGCGGAGATGTCCTCCAGGTTGATCCCCGCGAAGCCGGGGGCGATCGCCTTGACGATCGCGACGATCTCGTCGGTGTCCTGGGTGTCCAGGCACAGCGGCCAGGCGTCGATGCCGGCGAAGCGCTTGAAGAGGGCCGCCTTGCCCTCCATGACCGGCAGCGCGGCCTTGGGGCCGATGTTGCCGAGGCCGAGCACGGCGGAGCCGTCGGTGACCACGGCGACGGAGTTGCGCTTGATGGTGAGGCGGCGGGCGTCCTCGGGGTTCTCGGCGATCGCCATGCAGACCCGGGCCACGCCCGGGGTGTAGACCATCGAGAGGTCGTCACGGTTGCGGATCGGGTGCTTGGACTGCATCTCGATCTTGCCGCCGAGGTGCATCAGGAAGGTCCGGTCGGAGACCTTCCCGAGGACGACGCCCTCGATGGAGCGCAGCCCCTCGACGATCTCGTCCGCGTGTGCGGTGGAGGAGGCTGCGATGGTGACGTCGATCCGCAGCTTCTCGTGACCGGAGGCGGTCACGTCGAGGCCGGTCACGGACCCGCCGGAGGATTCCACGGCCGTGGTGAGCTGGGAGACCGCGGTTCCGCTCGCGGGCACCTCCAGCCGGACCGTCATCGAGTACGAGACGCTTGGCGCCGTTGCCATGGCCGGATTCCTCAACTTTCCTAGCTTTTCCTGGGACCGCACCGCCGCCGCGGCCCTCTTGCGCAAAAGGCCCCGGCAGCGCTATCCGATGGTCGCACCTACCAGCGAGTAGCTGGTAATAGTGGTCGTTTTGTTTTCGAAAACCAACTTCCACCATACGAGACAGGCGTCCCGTGGTGGAAGCGCAACCATCCGACGCACCCGAAAACGCCACCAGGTCCGCGCCCATTCCTGGGGCGCGGACCTGGTGGTACGTGCGGTAAGTGGCACCGACCCGCCATGCTCGCCTCGCGGCAAGTGGTCGCTCGAAGCGACGAAGGTTGGGCCCGGGGGCTTGGATCGAGCCGGTGCCACACCCAGGCTAACAAACCACCCCGGTAAGTGATTCCCCCCTCACAGGTTGACACCCCATCAGCCCAGCCCGTGTTGCGCGGGCCTCCGGAAGGGTGCTCCCGGAGGCGTTCGAGCAGACCGTACGAGCAGGGCGTACGGGCAGGGCACACGGCCCGTGGCCTCAGGGCCGCAGCAGCTCCGGAACCGCGGCGGCGTCCGCATCGTCCCGGTTCCCCGACACCACCGTCAGCTCCTGCGTGGCCCGGGTCAGCGCCACGTACAGCACCCGCAGGCCGACCGCCGTTCCGTCGGCGATCTCCGCCGGGGCCACCACGATCGTCGCGTCGTACTCCAGCCCCTTCGCCTCCAGGGAGCCCAGCGGCACCACGCGGTCCCCGAGGCCGTCGAGCCAGCGGGCCGCCTCCGCGCGCCGGTGCATGGCCACGACCACGCCCACCGTGCCGTCCACCCGCGCCAGCAGCCGCTCGGCCTCCGCCCGTACGAGCGCGCCCAGCGCAGCGTCGCCACCGCCCCGGCCCGCACCCTTGTCGGGCACGGCCGCGAAGCGCGGCACGACGCCCGTGGACCGCACCGCCGACGGCGCCTCGGCCCCCGGCATCGCCCGCGCCAGCACCCGCGCGGCCAACTCGGCGATCTCCGCGGGGTTGCGGTAGTTCACCGTCAGCTCGAAGCGCCGCCGCGGCCGGGTGCCGAGCGCTTCGTCCCGCGCCTGCGCCGCGTCCTCCGGCTCCGGCCACGAGGACTGCGCCGGGTCCCCGACCACCGTCCAGGTGGCGTGCCGCCCCCGCCGGCCGACCATGCGCCACTGCATGGGGGTGAGGTCCTGCGCCTCGTCGACGATGACGTGCGCGTACTCCGTGCGCTCCGCCGCCAGGCGCTCGGCCCGCTCCCGCTGGGTCTCCTCGCGCTGGGGCATCAGCTCCTCCAGGCCGCTGAGCTGGTCCAGCGGGTCGTACTCCCGCTTCTTCTTCGGGCGGGCCGGGGTGCCGAGGAGGGTGTTCAGCTCGTCGAGCAGGGCCACGTCGTGCACCGACAGCGGCCCGGTGCCGTCCGTGCCGGCCCGCTTGAGCGAGCGCGCCAGCCGTCGGACCTCGCCCGGAGTCAGCACCCGGCGCGCCCAGCGGCCGAGCCGGCGTTCGTCGGCCATCGCGGCCAGCACCCGACGCGGCGTCAACTCGGGCCACCAGGCGTCCAGGAAGGCGGTGAACGAGTCCTCGCCGGTGACGTCCTCGTCGAAGGAGGACCGCAGTTCGGCGGCGAGTTCCGGGTCCGCGTGCCGGCCGACCGCGCCGGACTGCGCGTACAGCGCGTCCAACAGCAGTCGACGGGCCCGGGGGCGCAGCAGGTTCACGGGCGCGGTGCCGCTGAGCACGGTCTGGCGGATCCGCTTCAGCTCGCCCGACGCCAGCTCCAGCCGGCGCCCGAAGGCGACCACCCGCAGCAGGTCGGTCCGTACGGCACGGGCCGGCGGCTCCTCGTCGGCCGCGTCCCCGAAGTCCCCGAAGTCCCCGAACGAGAGCTGCCCGTCGTCCTCGACCGGTGCGGCGGGCGCGGCAGGTGCCACCTCCAGCGCCCCGCGCGCCGCCCTCCGCAGCACCTGAAGCATCCGCGAGGACCCCTTCACGCGGGCCACGGCGGGGTCGTCGTACGCGGTCGCCTCCGCTCCGTCGACCAGGCTCCCGACCGCGCGGATCGCCACCTGCCCCTCCTCGCCCAGCGACGGCAGCACGCCCTCCGTGTACGCCACCAGCAGCGGGGTCGGCGAGACGATCAGGATCCCGCCCGCGTACCGCCGGCGGTCCTGGTAGAGGAGGTACGCGGCGCGGTGCAGCGCCACCGCCGTCTTGCCCGTGCCGGGCCCGCCCTCCACGTACGTGATCGACGCGGCGGGCGCCCGGATGACCAGGTCCTGCTCGGCCTGGATGGAGGAGACGATGTCCCGCATCGAGTGGCTGCGGGCCCGCCCCAGCGCCGCCATCAGCGCGCCGTCGCCGATCACCGCGAGCTCCTGCCCGTCCAGGCTGGCGGTCAGCTCGGGGCGCATCAGGTCGTCCTCGACGCCGAGGACCTGGCGCCCCTTGGAACGGATGACGCGTCGGCGCACCACACGGCCGGGGTCGACGGGGGTGGAGCGGTAGAAGGGCGCGGCGGCGGGCGCGCGCCAGTCGATCACCAGCGGCGCGTAGTCCGCGTCCAGCACGCCCATCCGGCCGATGTGCAGGGTCTCGCCGACGTCCGCGGTGCCGTCGGGGCGCACGGCGTCGTCCGCGGGTTCCACTGAGGTGTACGCGCCGTCCGGGCCGCGCTTGCCGTCCTTGCCGTGCAGGAGGTCGATGCGGCCGAAGAGGAAGTCCTCGTACTCGTTGTGCAGCCGGTTGAGGTGGACGCCGGCGCGGAAGACCTGGGCGTCCCGCTCGGCCAGCGCGCCGGGGGTGCCCACCTGGCTGAGCTTGGCCGCGTCGTTCATCAGGAACTCGGCGTCGTGGATCTTCTCCTCAAGACGCCGGTACACCCGGTCGAGGTGTACTTGTTCGACGGCGATCTCGCGGTCGCGGAGCGAGTCCCCGCCCGCGTCGGCCGCCGCGTCGGCCGGGTCGCCGGCCGTGTCCACAGCGGCATTGTGCTTGGCCACCGAGGCCCCCTTCTGACGTGCACTGGGCAGCGGTCAACCGTACGCGAAGGGGACGCGTCTGTCAGGCGGCGGTCACGGGCCGGTCACGCGTCGATTTCCACCAGTTTCTGATTGTCGACGGTCCGCACCTCGAACCGGTCGATCTCCGAGCGCTCCATCGCGGCGCCGCCGTGGACGTACAGCGGGTTCCTCGACGTCTCGGTGGGGCCGTCCTCGATGCCGTATCCCCACTTCGGGACGGCCCACGAGGTGACGACCTCTTCGGCGCCGGACTTGGCCACGGCGATGAGGCGGCACTTGAGGGGGCCCTTGACGCCCTTGAGTTCGAGGACGGCGTGAGTGCCCCAGCCCTTCTTCTCGATGCCCACGGTGGCGGACACCCGGGTCGCGGTGTCGGTGGCCGTGACCTTCTCCTCCATGTGGTGGAAGAAGGAGTCCTCGGCGGGGGAGGTGGGATGGGGCTCGGCGCGGCCGTGCTGCTCGCCGCCGTCGCCGATGACGGCGTACGTCACGAAGGGGGCGAGGAGGATCAGGGCGGCTGCCACGGCGATCAGGTACATGCTGCGGCGGTGCCGGGCCGCGCGCTTGGCGGCGACCTCGCCCAACAGGCCGTCCAGCACCCGGTGGGCCGGCGGTGCGGACAGCGCCGCCACGGGTGGCAGCGCCAGCACGTCCTGCCAGCCGGAACTCGGCGGCGCGGGCGGCGGGACGCGGATGGGAGCGCCGGGCGGCGGGGCCGCCTGCGCCAGTGCGGCGAGCATCGGCTCCACGCCGGCGAACTCGTCGAGGTGGGTGGCGCAGACGTCGCACCCGGCGAGGTGTGCCTCGAACTCCGTGGCGTCCGCGTCTTCCAGAACTCCGAGGACGTACGCACCAACTGCGTCGTGCACGGATTCCGGTTCCCCCCGCGTGGTCATGCCGAGACCCCCCTCTCCTCCAACGCGAGCTTCATGGACCGTAATGCGTAGAAAACCCGGGACCGCACCGTACCGCTCGGTATGCCGAGCGTTTCCGCCGCCTCATTGACCGTACGCCCCTTGAAGTACGTTTCAAGAAGTACTTCCCGGTGCGCCGGAGTCAAATCGTCCAACGCGTCCGAGAGCGTCATCAGCCACAACGCCTTGTCTATCTCGTCCTCCGCGGGCATGACCTCCAGCGGCGACGGATCGACCTCCTGCGGCCGGGCCTGCCGGCTGCGGTGGCCGTCGATGACGATGCGCCGGGCGACCGTCACCAGCCAGGGTCTGACAGAGCCGGTCGCCTGGTTTAGCCGACCGGCGTTCTTCCAGGCACGGATGAGCGTCTCCTGCACCACGTCCTCGGCGCGCTGGCGGTCGCCGGCGACGAGGCGCAGCACGTAGGCGAGCAGAGGACCTGCGTGTTCGCGGTACAGAGCACGCATCAACTCCTCATCGGGCACCGAGGCGTCGAAGCGCGATCTGTCGCTGCGATGGCGTGCCCTCTGCGGACGGTCATCGGCCACGGCGGCATCTTTGCGCACCTGAACCTCCCGGTCGAGACCCCTGAGTTGACGGGCCGTACTTCGTCGTCCCTTACGGACGGAACCCGCGGGCCATTCAACGGGAGCGATATTTCTTCACATCCCTTTCGCCGAATTCGGGCGATACACAGGCGATTCGGCCCGGAATTCGGGGTGCGGCGGGGCGATTTCAGGGCCGGGTTCAGGCTGAGTTACACCCCGGGTTACAGCCCGGATTGCGTCCCGGGGGTACGGCTCGGGTTAGGGGACGGCTCACCGGACGGTCTCGGAACGGCTTGCGGTCCGGATTATGAGACGGTCCGCAGCTCCGCGGCGCGCCGGCGGTGGCGGGCCACGCGCTCGCGGTTCCCGCACACCTCGCTGGAGCACCAGCGCCGCCGACGGCCGCGCGAGGTGTCCACGTACACCCGGTGGCAGCTCTCGCCCTCGCACTGCCGTAGGGCGGCGCGGGCGGCGGGGTCGGTGAGCAGCTCCACCGCGTCGCGCGCGACGGCCGCGAGCAGTTCGCCGCACTCGGGGTCGGCGGCGAGGGCCCGCACCAGCTCGCCGCCGGGGCCGCGGACGGCCCGTACGGCGGGGGGCGCGCCGGCGGCGAGCGCGTTGATCCGCTCCAGCGCGGGTTCGGCGGACCGCCCCTCGATCTCGGCGCGCACCACCTGCGCGAGGTGGCCGCGCAGCTCGGCGAAGCGTTCGACCCAGCGGGGGCCGCAGGCGGGCAGGGGGGTGTCGGCGGGTACGAGGCGGGCGCCGACGAGCCAGCGGCCGAGGCGGCCCTCGCCGGCGAGGGGTTCCTGCGCGTCATCGTCGGCGTCGGGAGGTTCCGCTTCGGCCGTGGCGAGCAGGTCGAGGCAGACCCGTCCGGCGTCGAACCGCCAGCGGTCGCTCCTGTGCGCCGTGTGCACTGCGTGCGCCGCGCTCGTTGCCATGCGCCGTCACCACCCGGTCTCACCGCGGAAGCCCCGCCCTCCAGAGTGCCAATGCGCTGCCGCTCCGAAAACCCCCCGACCCCGCGCATCGCGTCCCGAGCGCCCCCCGGCCCCTCCGCCGCGGCCCTGCGGGCGCGCTGACCCCTGCGGGTGGTGCGTGGTTGCTCGCGCAGAGAGCAACCTGCCCGCAGGGAAGCGGCGCGGTCGTCAGCGGCCCGGGCAGCTCCCAGCGCAGGCGCGGCTTCAGGCCGCGTCAGTCACGGAGGACCGACGGGGCGACGTCCTCGAAGCGTTCGGCCGGAGCGGCAGAGCGCACCGCAGCGCCTGCCGGCTTGCCGCAGAACGTCGCCTCCAACGTCCGCGGCAGCACGTTCAGCACCGTCCCGTTGTTCGACGTGTTCGCCACCGACGTCACCGCCCGCCCGCCCCCCTTCGCCGCGAACGCGAACGTGTAGTACCCCTGCACCGTCCCCGTGTGTCCGTACACCGACACCCCGCACGACAGGTCGCGCCGCCGCAGCCCCAGCCCGTACCCCTGCGTCGAGTTCACCGGCACCCACTGCTGCATCTGCGCCAGCTGCGCCGCGGAGGTGAGCCGTCCGCCCATCAGCGCGGAGAGGAAGGTGTTCAGGTCCCGGGTGCTGGAGATGACCGCGCCGGCGCTCTGTGCCCAGGACGCCGTCTGGTACGAGGAGTCCACCAGCGGCGCGCCCGCCTCGTCGGGCCTGAGGTAGCCCTTGGTGTGGCGGCCGGCGATCGCGGTGCTGGGGTGGACGTACGAGGTGTCGTCCAGGTCCAGCGGGGCGATGATCCGCTCGCGGTACTCCGTCGCGACGCCGCGCCCGGTGATCTTCTCGATCAGCATGCCGGCGACGACGAAGTTGGTGTTGGAGTACGCGTACGACGTGCCGGGCGTCACCGTCAGCGGCTTCGCCAGGGAGAGGTCCAGCAGCTCCCGGTAGCTGAAGACCCGGTTGCGGACCGACTCGAAGCCGGGGACGGTGCGGGCGAACATGTCGTTGGTGTAGTCGTACAGCCCGCTGCGGTGGCTCAGCAGGTGGCGGACGGTGATCCGCCGGTCGACAAGCCCGGGCAGATAGCCGTTCACCGGCGCGTCGAGGTCGAGCTTGCCCTCGTCGACGAGCTGGAGCAGCACGACCGCGGTGAAGGTCTTGCTGACGCTGCCGATGCGGAAGCGGTCCTTCGTGCTGATGGCCCGCCCCGTCGCGCGGTCCGCGACGCCCTCGGTCAGCTTGTGGACGGTGCCGTTGTCGTCGATCCGGGACATGGCGCCGGGCGCGCCGTTGGCCAGCGCCGCCTTCAGGGCCGTGCGCAGCCCTTCGAGGTCGGGCGCGGGCGTCGCGGCGGCCCGGGGCTTCACAGCAGGAGCCGGCGCCGCCGTCGCGGAGTGCGCCGGCACCGTCAGCAGCGACAGCAGGACCGCCCCGAGAGCCGTGCCCGTGCCCGCCTTGCCTGAGATCATCTGATCGTTCTCCCGATCGTGTCGTGGCGACAGGTCTGATGTCCTGTCACCACCTATAGACGGCCAGGGCGCCGGCGGGTTGCGGCACCGAGCGACGAACTCCCGTACGACGTCACCGAAATGGCCGAATGTCGGCCGCGCCCCGTACCGTCGCGTCCCGCACCGCCACGCCCGGCTCCATCGCCCGCAGGTCCTCCTCCGGCAGCCACCACGCGGCGTCGGGACGTTCCAGCCATCCCTCGGCCGCGCCCAGTCGGCGGGCCGCGGCGAGCAGCGCGTCCGCCGCGGGGTGGCGCAGCCCACGGCGTCGTACGAGGGAGACGGGCGACAGCGGCACCGGGGCCACCAGGGGGCGCACCACCATGTCCGGCACCGCGATGAACTCGGTGCTCGCCAGGACGGACCAGCCCCGGCGCCGCACCACCCGGACGAACTCGTCGGGTCCCGCTATCTCGGGGAAGGGTTCTGCCATGGCGATGGAGAACTCCGCGAACAGCCGGGCCGCCAGCGCCGTCCACTCCGCGGTCGCCGGATTGCCGGCGCCCGCGTACAGGGTCTCCCCCGCGAGTTCGGCCACCGGCACCTGCGGGAGGCCGGCCAGTCGGTGCTCCGCCGACAGCAGCACCGCCATCCGCTCGTACCGCACCGGCACGTGGTCGAGCCCGGCGCGCACCGCCGCGTCCAGACCCGCCACCCGTCCGAAGGCGACGTCCACCCGCCCGGCGAGGACCTCCGCCGCGGCCCCGGTCAGCCCGCTGTGGAAGCGGGCCACCAGCTCCAGCTCGGGCGCGCTCCGCCGGGCCTCGTCCAGCACCCGCTGGGCGGTGCTCGCCCGGGAGCCGACGTCCACCACCAGCGGACGCCGCTCGGCCCGGAACGCGATCCGCAGCTCGTCGTGGGCGGCGAGCACAGCACGGGCGTACGGCAGCAGCCGCTCCCCCTCGACCGTGAGCACCACCGACCGGGTGGTGCGGCCGAAGAGTTCCGCGCCGACCTCGCGCTCCAGCCGTCGCACGTCCCGACTGAGGGCCTGCTGGGCGACGTGGAGGCGGGCGGCGGCCCGGGTGAAGTGGAGTTCCTCGGCGACCGCGACGAAGCCGCGGAGCAGCCGGGGATCGATGTCATGGGGCACGACCGGACCGTACTACTGACAACCCAGGTGCGTGAATGGTGGTCCAACAAGTGTTGGACCACGGCTCTGACCTGCACAGATGCTGGCTCCATGCCGCAACGGACCCTCACCGACAACGTCACGTACCGCTACCGCCGCCTGTTCGCCCCCGCGGGCGCCAGCGCCTTCACCGCGGGCTCGCTCGTCGCCCGGCTGCCGTTCGCGATGTTCAGCGTCAGCGCGGTCGTCATGATCGCCGCCTCCCGCGGTTCGTACGCCCTGGCGGGTGCGGTGACCGCGACCGGCCTTGCGACCACCGCCCTCGTCGCGCCGTGGACCGCGCGCCTGGTGGACCGGTACGGGCAGGCCCGCGTCGCCGTGCCGGCCGCGGCGCTGGCGGCGCTCGGCGCGCTCGCGCTGGTGCTCTGCGTACGGCTCGACGCACCGGCCTGGACCCTGTTCGCCTCGTACGCGGCCACCGCGACCGCTCCCAACGTCGGCGGGATGGCCCGCGCCCGCTGGGCGCACCTGCACCGGGACGACCCGGGCGCCCTGCACACCGCCAACTCCTTCGAGCAGGCCCTGGACGAGCTGTGCTTCATGACCGGCCCGGCGCTCGGCGCGCTGTTGTGCGCCGCGCTCTTCCCCGAGGCGGGCACCCTCATCGGCACGGCCCTGCTGGTCACGGGGACGCTGCTGTTCACCGCCCAGCGCTCGACGGAGCCGCCGCCCGCGCCGCGCGCCGCGGGCGCCCGCTCGCCGCTGCGGGTGCGCGGCATGGCGGGGCTGCTCGTGGTCTTCCTCGCCACCGGCGTGGTCTTCGGCGCGCTGGAGGTGACGACGCTGGCGCACGTGGACGGCCCGACGGCCGGGCTGGTGCTGGGCCTCCAGGCGGGCGGCTCCTGCGCCGCCGGCCTGCTGTACGGGCTGCTGCCGCCGGCCCGCGCCCTGCCGCGCCGGCTCGTCGGCTGTCTGGCGGCCATGACGGTGCTGATGGCGCTTCCGCTGCTGACGGCGAGGGCGGGTTCGACGGCGCTGCTCGCCGGCGGTCTGCTGCTGGCGGGGGCGGCCACCGCGCCCACGATGGTCACCGGGATGGCGCTGGTGCAGCGACTGACCCCGCGGGGCGCGCTGACCGAGGGGATGACGCTCGCGGTCACCGCGGTCCTCGGCGGCATCGCGGTGGGCTCGGCGACGGCCGGCTGGTGCGCGGAGCACCTGCCGGCGGGCGCGGGCTTCGCCGTACCGGTGGTGGCGGCGGCCCTCGGGGGCGTTGCCGCGGGCATGACGAAGGCCCGGCCGTCGTGACGGCCGGGCCTTCGCCCACATGGGATGAGTGGAGATGGCGGGAATCGAACCCGCGTCCAACGGTGCAGAAACAGGGCTTCTCCGAGCGCAGTCCGCTGCGATTTTCTCAGCCCCGGAGATCACACGGACAAGTCTCCGACGGGCTCAGTCACTGTTTGGTTTCCCTCTCAACCCCGTGACCGAGTTGAGAGGTTTAGTCCCCTAGTTGACGCCAGGATCCGGGTCGGGAACAGCCCCGGGCTGACGCTCCATGAGAGAAACCTTCGACCTACTGCTTATTAGGCAGCGAGGGCGAAGGCTTCGGAGTTATCGCGCTTGGTATTGGCGATTATTGTTTGCGACATATGGTTTACGAGATCATTGCCGCTTCCTCGGCTCGCTTCCCCTGCCTCGACATCCGCTGTCGAAACCGATCATCCCCATGTTGATTTTTCAAGGCGCACACCGCGACACCCTCAAGAAGGGGCGAAGTGCACTGGCGTCCCGTCCTGCGGGACTCCTCCATCGTACGTGACCGACGCGGGCGCGTGCCAGCACATATCCGGGGATCCCGGACGGGACCGTCAGACCTCGGCCGCAGAGCTTCCAGACCCCGGACCTTCCGGACCTCGGCCCTCAGACCTTGGCCCGCTGACGCCGCCGGGCCGAGGCGATCGCCCGGTCCGCCTCGCGCCGGTCCTGGCGCTCCCGCAGCGTCTGCCGCTTGTCGTACTCCTTCTTGCCCTTCGCCAGCGCGATCTCGACCTTCGCCCGGCCGTCCTTGAAGTACAGCGCGAGCGGCACGATCGTGTGACCGGTCTCCTGGGACTTGGCCTCCAGCTTGTCGATCTCCTCCCGGTGCATCAGCAGCTTCCGCTTGCGGCGGGCGCTGTGGTTGGTCCAGGTGCCCTGGGTGTACTCCGGCACGTGGACGTTGTGCAGCCACGCCTCGTGCCCGTCGATCTGGACGAAGCCGTCCGCCAGGGAGGCCCGCCCCTGGCGCAGCGACTTCACCTCGGTGCCCGTCAGCACGAGACCGCACTCGTAGGTGTCGAGGATGTGGTAGTCGTGCCGCGCCTTCTTGTTCTGCGCGATCAGCTTGCGCCCTTTTTCCTTAGCCATAGTGCGGTCATTTTCGCACTACGACCCCGTACCGAGGCCAGTCAATACCGACTCCGCCTCCGCCTGGACGCTTTCTCCCTCCGCGGGGGTCACGTCCGGGACGATGCCGAGGCCGTCGACCTCGCGCCCCTCGGGGGTGCGGTAGTGCCCGACGGTGAGTTCCGCGACGGAGCCGTCCGGCAGGGTGCTGGGCATCTGCACGGACCCCTTGCCGAAGGTCCGGGAACCGACGGTGACCGCACGACGACGGTCCTTGAGGGCGCCGGTGACCATCTCCGCCGCGCTCATCGTGCCGCCGTCGACCAGCGCCACCACGGGCCGCTCGGTGTCGCCGCCGGGCTCCGCGTACAGGGCTTGCTGCTCGCCGTTCACGTCGTACGTGGCCACCAGCCCGCCGTCCAGGAAGGCGGAGGCCGCGGTGACGGCCTCGGTGATCAGGCCGCCGCTGTTGCCCCGCAGGTCGAGCAGGACGCCGGCGCCGTCGGGGGCGTCCTCGACGGCGTCCTTCACCCGCTTCCCGGAGCCGCGCGTGAAGGAGACGACCTTGATCTTGACCGCCCCGCCGTCGAGGCGCTCGACCGTGACGGACTCGCTGGGCAGGGTCGTACGGATCAGGCTCTCGCTCCAGCGGCGGCCCTCGCGCTGGAGGCCGAGGTCGACCTCGGTGCCCTCGTTCCCGCGCAGCAGCGCCACCACGTCCGTGACCGGGCGGCCCTCGACGGCGCTGCCGTCGATGGTGCGCAGCCGGTCGCCGGCCTCGACGCCGGCCTTCGCGGCGGGGCCGCCGGGCTGGACCCGGGCGATCTCCACCCGCCCGTCGCCCGAGCGCCGGGCCCACAGCCCGACGCCGGTGTACTCGCCGTCGAGGGACTGCTGGAACTGCTCGTACTCCTCCTTGCCGTACACCGAACCCCAGCGGTCGCCGCTGCGGCTGACGACCTCCTCGGCGGCCTGGGTGGCGGACTCGCCCTCCGCGACCGCCTCGGCGGCGGCGCGCGCCACGTCCTCCCGGTCCACCGTGGCGCCCACCGGGCGCACGACCAAGTGGTCCTGCTCGGCGTCGGGTTCGTGGGGCAGCGCGTCGGCGGCGGCGCCGGTCGCGAGCACGGTCGCGAAGACCAACGACAGGGCCGCCCCGCGGCGGGAACGGCGGGGCCGAGGGCTGAACTCAGGGCCCGGCATGACGCTGAGTCTAGGACAAGCCACCAGCGCCGTAGGCTCGTTGCCACCACGGCGCCCCGGGGCGGACGTCACACCTTCAGGTACTTGCGCAGCGTGACCAGAGCGGCAAGGGCCGGCAGCAGCAGTCCGATCGCCAGCACCAGCGGGAGCTTGGTGAGGACCGCGTCCCAGCCGATGAAGTTGACCAACTGCATCTTGTCGGCGAGCGCGAGGCCGTTGTCGATCAGGAAGTACCGGCCGAGCAGCAGCATCACCACGGCCAACAGCCCGCCGAGCAGCCCCGCGAACGCGGCTTCCATGATGAACGGCATCTGGATGTAGAAGTTGGACGCCCCCACCAGCCGCATGATGCCGGTCTCCCGACGACGGCTGAACGCCGAGACCCGCACGGTGTTGACGATCAGCAGCAGGGCGATGATCAGCATCAGGAACATCACCACGATCGCGGCGAAGTTCATGCTGTTCATCAGGTCGAACAGGTTCTGCAGGATGTTGCGTTGGTCCTGTACGGACTGCACGCCGGCCCGCCCCGCGAAGGCCGTGGCGACCACGTCGTACTTCTCCGGGTCGTGCAGCTTGACCCGGAAGGACTCCTGCATCTGGTCCGGGGTGATCGTGGCGGCGATGGGCGTGTCGCCGTACTGGTCCTTGTAGTGCTTGTACGCCTGTTCGGCGCTCTCGTAGTGGATCTGGTCGACCACGCCCATCTTGTCCAGGCCGGCCTCGATCTGCTTCTTCTGCTCGGCGGTGACGGCGCCCTTGGTGCACTGGGGCGAGGTCGTGGCGTCGTTCTTGTTGCAGAGGAAGATCGAGACGTTGACCTTGTCGTACCAGTAGTCCTTCATCGTGCCGACCTGCTCGCGCATCAGCAGCGCGCCGCCGAAGAGGGCGAGCGAGAGGGCCACCGAGATGACGACGGCGAAGGTCATCGTGAGGTTGCGGCGGAGACCGACACCGATCTCCGACAGTACGAACTGGGCGCGCATCGCGTGCGTTCAGCCTTTCTCGCGCTGGTTCTGGGGTCTGTCTCATGGATCGGGCGCGAGCCCGGCAAGATCCGTAAGACCGGCCCTAGTGCTGGTAGCCGTAGACGCCGCGGGCCTGGTCGCGCACGAGTCGGCCCTGCTCCAGCTCTATGACGCGCTTGCGCATCTGGTCGACGATGTTCTGGTCGTGGGTCGCCATCACCACGGTCGTACCGGTCCGGTTGATCCGGTCCAGCAACTTCATGATGCCGACGGAGGTCTGGGGGTCCAGGTTGCCGGTCGGCTCGTCGGCGATGAGCAGCATCGGCCGGTTGACGAAGGCCCGCGCGATGGCCACGCGCTGCTGTTCGCCGCCCGACAGCTCGCCCGGCATCCGGCCCTCCTTGCCGCCGAGTCCGACGAGGTCGAGCACCTGGGGCACGGCCTTGCGGATCTCGCCGCGGGGCTTGCCGATGACCTCCTGGGCGAAGGCCACGTTCTCGGCGACGGTCTTGTTCGGCAGCAGCCGGAAGTCCTGGAAGACGGTGCCCAACTGGCGCCGCATGTGCGGCACCTTCCAGTTGGAGATCCGGCCCAGGTCCTTGCCGAGCACGTGGACCGTGCCGTGACTGGCCCGCTCCTCGCGCAGGATCAGCCGGAGGAAGGTCGACTTGCCGGAACCGGACGAGCCCACCAGGAAGACGAACTCGCCCTTGGCGATCTCCAGGGAGACGTCGCGCAGGGCCGGGCGGTTCTGCTTGGGGTAGGTCTTGGAGACGCTGGCGAATCGGATCACGGGTGCACACCACGGGCCGGGGGTAAAGGTGTGCGTGACACTACGCGAACGGGGCTTGCCTGGGCAGCCGGCCGCCTGGGTTGCGCGGTTTGTCACGCCCACGAGCCACGCGGTCACGGTCCGGAGGTCGCGGGGACGCGCGCCGAACGCTGCGGGAGCTGGCACAGTGGTAGGGGAACAGTTGCGTGTTTCCGGGCGTTTCCCCCATGAGGGAGCTGCGCCCACGGTCCGCGAGGGCGGTTCCGCGCGCGGGAGAGGAGAGCGCATGACCTACGACAGATTGGTGTGCGCCAACTGTGCGGCCCCGGTCGCCGAGGGCCGCTGCCCCGTGTGTCGGGCCAATCGCGAGCGGCTCCAGCAGCAGGGCCCCTTCGCAGGACTGACGCCGGCTGCACTGGTGACGCTGCTGGTGCTGCTGATCGGAGCCGTGGCCGTCCTGGCCGCGCGTACGGCCTGAGGCGCGGCCGGCCGCGTACGAAACGTACCGCACGCCTCACTTGAGGTCACCAGACGCGCACAAGGGCCCGGGGTGCTGTGCCACACCCCGGGCCCTTCGTCACGCTCTGGTGCTACCGCGTCACCACGGCAGCGGGGACGGTCGTCCCTCAGACGGCGGTACGGCCGCCGCCGACGAGACGCGGCAGCATCCGGAAGCCGATGCCGCCGGCGATCATGGTCGCGGCGCCGATCACCAGGAACGACGTCTCCATGGCGCCGGTCTCGGCGAGCTCTTCCTTCGCCGCGCCCTGCTGCACGGGCTCGGAGCCCGCGTTGTTCGTGTCGGTGTTGCCGCCCTGCGGGCCGGTGCCACCGCTGGTGTCGTCAGCGCCGCCACCGTTGGTGCCGCCGTTACCGCCCGGGTTCGACGGTCCCGGGTTCGACGGGCCGGGGTTGGACGGTCCCGGGTTGGACGGTCCCGGGTTCGACGGACCGGGGTTCGACGGTCCCGGGTTCGACGGGCCGGGGTTGGACGGGCCGGGGTTGGACGGTCCCGGGTTCGACGGACCGGGGTTCGAGGGACCCGGGTTCGACGGACCGGGGTTCGAGGGACCCGGGTTCGACGGACCGGGGTTGGACGGGCCCGGGTTCGACGGTCCCGGGCTGGACGGGTCGACACCGCCACCGGGCGGCGTCGACGGGCCGTTGTCCGGCGGGTCGTTCTCCAGGCCGGCGCTCACCTCGACCGACAGCGGGCCGACGTTCAGGGCGGAGGCCGCCCCGGCCGCGGCCAGCGACGCGCCGGCAGCGATCACCGCACCTGCGGCGACGCGTGCCACGCGAATTCGCGTCTTCTTCGTCATCTAACTGCTACCCCCAGTAGCTCACTCGTCATCTGAGCCGGGTCTCCGGAGCGGCCACTCACGGGAGAGTCGCACTCTCACCCTGCTCACTCACGCTCGGAAACACGCATGCCGCGCGCCAGCCTTTCCCGTCTTCCCGGGACACGTCAAGCGCAATCCGCGCTCGTTGTCCCCATTTGGGGCGTGTTGGCGGCGCGAGGTCCATACAACTGTGACATCACGGGGTGTTGGCCCCTGTCAAGGGTCTATTGCCTTGTCGATAAAGCGAGCTGACCTGGTGTGATGTTGACGCGAACGGCGAAGGCGCCGTACCGCGTACGGTACGGCGCCTTGCGTCACTCGGGGCGCGGAAGGAGGCTCACTGCTCCTGGTCCTGGCGCTTGCGCCAGCGGATCCCGGCCTCCAGGAAGCCGTCGATCTCACCGTCGAGGACCGACTGCGGGTTGCCCACCTCGAACTCCGTCCGGAGGTCCTTCACCATCTGGTACGGGTGCAGGACGTACGAACGCATCTGGTTGCCCCAGGAGTTGCCGCCGTCGCCCTTGAGGGCGTCCATCTTGGCCTGCTCCTCCTGGCGGCGCCGCTCCAGCAGCTTGGCCTGGAGGACGTTCATCGCGCTCGCCTTGTTCTGGATCTGGGAGCGCTCGTTCTGGCAGGAGACCACGATGCCGGTGGGGATGTGGGTGATGCGGACCGCGGAGTCGGTGGTGTTGACGCCCTGGCCGCCCGGGCCGGAGGCGCGGTACACGTCGATGCGGAGTTCGGACTCGTCGATGTCGACGTGGTCGGACTGCTCGACGACCGGGAGCACCTCGACGCCGGCGAAGCTCGTCTGGCGGCGGCCCTGGTTGTCGAACGGGGAGATGCGCACCAGGCGGTGCGTGCCCTGCTCGACGGAGAGGGTGCCGTAGGCGTAGGGCGCCTTCACGACGAAGGTGGTCGACTTGATGCCGGCCTCTTCCGCGTACGACGTCTCGTACACCTCGGTGCCGTAGCCGTGGCGCTCGGCCCAGCGCAGGTACATGCGCTGGAGGCGCTCGGCGAAGTCGGAGGCGTCGACGCCGCCGGCCTCGGCGCGGATGTTGACCAGCGCCTCGCGCTCGTCGTACTCGCCGGACAGCAGCGTGCGGACCTCCATCTCGTCGACGGCCTTGCGGACGTCGACGAGCTCGGCCCCGGCCTCGGCGAGGGTGTCCGCGTCGTCCTCGGCCTCGGCCAGCTCGAAGAGCACCCCGAGGTCGTCGATGCGGCCCCGCAGCGCCTCGGCCTTGCGCAGCTCGGCCTGGAGGTGGGAGAGCCTGCTGGTGATCTTCTGGGCCGCCTCCGGGTCGTCCCAGAGGGACGGGGCCGCGGCCTGCTCCTCAAGCACGGCGATGTCGGCCCTCATCCTGTCGAGGTCCAGGACGGCCTCGATCGACTCCATGGTCGAGGAGAGGGACTTCAGCTCTTCGGATACATCGACGACTGCCACGCATCCAAGCGTAACGGCTGAGTGCGTGGTCCCCGCCCGCGGGCGCCGGCTCGCCTGCGGCGGGCTCGGGTCGGGGTGCGGGCCCCTGCGCCTCCCTGCGGGGCGGGGCGCCGTGGGGCTTCCTGTCGTTCCGCGGCTTCGGCCCGTCTGCGCCTGTTCCCCCAGCTCCGCGATCCGGGACCGCACCCCCTCACCGTGAGAGTTCTCTCGCACCGCGACTGCGGCCCGGTGGCGGGCTGGTCGCGCAGGAAGACGGCGAGGTCTGGAGGCGAGGCGCCGAGGGGCCCCGTGCCCGCAGGGCACAGCGCACAGGGGGCAACGCTTCCGCCGGGAGACCGCGGGCGGCTCAGGGGGCCAGAGGCAGCTCGGAGGACGGTGTGGGGGGCGCCGGGTCGGATTGCGCGTCCGTGGACGTGGCCAGCCAGCCGCCGACGCCCACCACCAGGACCACCAGCCCCGCCAGCACCCGTCTGCGCAGGCGGACCGAGGGCGCCGGCTTGCGCGCGGGTTTGTTGCGGGCCGAGCCGGGGCGCCGCTGGCCCGGCGCGCGCGGCGCACGAGCCGTGCCGTGCGCCCCGCCCGCCAGCTCCTCCGGGCCGGGCACCCGCATCGAGGTGTGGGTGTCGCGGTTGGAGTCCGCGGGCGCCGCCCCGGGCACCAGGGACACCGCGCCCCGCCGTCGCGCCTCTCCCGCGGGCTCGGGCGCGGGCTCCTCGTACGGCTCGGCCTCGTGCTCCGCGCCCGGCTCGTCGACGTCCAGGGGCGGCATCCCGGCCAGCGAGGGCAGCAGCTCCCGCAGCCGGGTCCCCATCTCCGAGGCCCGCAGCCGGGACGCCGGCGCCTTCGCGAGGCACTGGATGAGGAGCTGCCACAGCTCGTCGGGGATGCCGGGGAGCGGCACGACCGCCTCGGTGACGTGGCGACGCAGTACGGCTCCGGGGTGGCCGCCGCCGAACGGCGTGAAGCCCGCCAGCAGCTCGTACAGCACGGTCGCGAGGGCGTAGATGTCCACCGCGGCGCGCGGCGGCAGGCCCTCGACGATCTCGGGTGCGAGGTAGTCCGGCGTGCCGATGATCTTCGTGGACTTGGTGCGGCGCGCGGTGTCGATCAGCTTGGCGACGCCGAAGTCGGTGAGCAGCGCCGGGTGCGCGCCGCCGGGGCCGAGGGGGCCCGTCATGTCGAGGAGGACGTTCTCCGGCTTGACGTCGCGGTGGACGACGCCCGCGCGGTGGGCCGCGGCGAGACCGTCCGCGACGTCCGCGACGATCGCGACCGCGGCCTCGGGGGCGAGCCGGCGCTCGCGGTCGAGCCGGCTGCGCAGGTCCGTGCCGCGGACCAGGTCCATGACCAGCGCGAGGTCGTTGCCGTCCACGACGAGGTCGCGGACGGCGACGACGCGGGGGTGGTCGAGCCCGAGCAGGGCGGTGCGCTCCTGGACGAAGCGGCCGACCAGCTCCTGGTCGGCCGCCAGGTCCTCGCGCAACAGCTTGATCGCGACGGGCCCCTCGGGACCCTCGCCGGCCCACACGGTGCCCGCGCTGCCCCGTCCGAGGATCTGGTGGGCCGTGTACCGGCTGCCGATTTTCCGTGCCAAGACTGCTCCCTCAGCGGCTGGCGTTGCCCATAACGTACGCGGCCGTCCAGGGCGTTCGTGCCCCGGACGGCCGCATGCCGCACGTACGTGGGAGTCAATCAGGGGCAAACCACCCTAGATCGCCACCCCACTTCACGGCAGAAATCGACAAAGAGACCCAGCCGCGGGTCAGTTGCCCGTGTTGTTGCCGGTGTTGTTCGTCGGGGTCTCGGTGCCCGAGTCGGAGTTGCTGAGGTCGGAGATCCAGTCCGCGGCCTTGGAGACGCCGTCGCTGATGGCGGTCCAGAAGCTCTTGCCCTCGGCCACCCAGTCCTGGAGCGGGGTGAGTTCCCAGACCAGCCAGCTCGCGACGATCAGCAGGACCACCGAGAACAGGCAGCCCTTGAGGCAGCCCAGGCCGGGGATGCGCATCGGGTTGGCGCTGCGCTGGCGGGGCTGGCGCGGGGCGGGCTCGGGCCGCTGCGGACGCTGCGGCTGCTGGGGCGCCTGCGGCTGCGGCTGCGGCGGAGGAGGCGGCGCGGGTGCGTACCGCGGCTGCTGCTGCGGCTGCTGGGGCGGCGGCGCGTACTGCTGGCGCTGCACGTGCTGCGGCGGCGGTGCGTACGGCTGGGGCTGCTGGTGGTGGTGCGGCGGCTGCTGCGGGTGCTGGGGGTGCGGCTGCTGGCGCTGGGGACGCCGACGCAGCGGGTCCTGCCCCGGGTCCAGGTACTGGATCTGGGTCTGCTCGTTGCGGTCGCGCGCGGCCCGCAGCTGCGACTGCCAGGGGTGCGGGTCCTCGGGGCCCTGGCCGCCGGGCGCGCCGGCCGTGCTGCCGTGTGACGACACGGGCGGCAGCACGGCCGTCGGGTCCGGGGCGCCGCCGGGGCCGCCGGTGTGCGGCAGGACGCTGGTGGCGTCCGCGGCCCCGGGAGGCCCGGCCGGCGCACCGGTGTGCGGCAGGACGCTGGTGGCTGCGGCCGGGTCGTACGATCCGGCGTTGCTCGGCAGCACCTGGGTGGGGTCGGCGGCGCCCGGCGTCTCGGGCACCGGCGCCGGGGACGGGTCGGGCGCCAGCAGCGCGCCGACGCCGAGCGCGGCGTCCACCTCGGCCGCCGACGAGTGCACGCCGATGCCGGCCGCGACGACCCGCAGGCCGCGGGCGAGGTTCTCGGCGCTGGGGCGCTCGCCGGGCTCCTTGCGCAGACAGCGCTCTATCACCGTCCACAGCGGCTCGGGCACGGTCGTGGGGCGGCGCGGCTCCTCGCTCAGATGGCGGTGCAGCACCTCCAGCGCGGAGTCCCCGGCGAACGGCGGCCGGCCGGTGACCAGCTCGTACAGCAGGATGCCGGCGCCGTAGACGTCGACGGCGGAGGTCTGGGGGCGGCCCTCGGCGGACTCGGGGGCCACGTACGCGGGGGTGCCGACGAACTCGTGCGCGCGGGTCAGGCCGGGCGAGTCCGCGAGGCGGGCGATACCGAAGTCCGTCAGCATCGGGTGCATCTGGCCCTCGGCGTCCGTCTTCAGCAGCACGTTCGCCGGCTTGAGGTCGCGGTGGACGACGCCGTCGGCGTGGCTGGAGGCGAGGGCGTCCGCGATCTGGGCGGTGAGCAGGGCGGCGGCGACGGGGGTGAACGGGCCGTTCTCCCGCAGGTAGCGGTGGAGGTCCGGGCCGTCGATCAGGTCCATGACGAGGGCGAGGAGGTCGCCCTCCACGACGAGGTCGCGGGTCCGCACGATGTTCGGGTGGGTCAGGCGGAGCAGGACGGAGCGCTCGCGCAGGAAGCGCATCACCACGTCCGCGTCGTTCGCCAGCTCCTCCTTGAGGACCTTGATCGCCACGGTCTCGCCGGGCTGCCCGGGCACGGCGGCCTCGGCGCCGGCGGTCTCCCGCTGGCGGGCGCGCCAGACGGTGCCGGTGGCTCCGCGGCCGAGTGGCTGCTCCAGGAGGTACTTGCTGCCTACAGGCCGCACGTCATGCGCTCCCTGCTGATCGTGGTCCGTGGGTGGGCCGGGTCTCGAAGCCGCCGGTGGTCTCGACGGCCCGGGGGCTCGCGACGACCCGGCCCCGGCGGTTCGCGTTTCCGATCCACTGTAGTGGCGTCGAACAGGGCGACGGTCGGTTGCCGGTCCCGTACGCCCCGTGGCGCGGGAGGGGCGCGACCGGCCGGCCTGCCGCGCGCCCGCGCACCGTACGCGTACGGTGCGCGCCGTTCGCCTGCAAGACGTCGTCGCGCCCCGGAAGGTTGCGGCCGTACCCGGTGAACCGGGCGAACCGGAGTGCCCTACGCAACACGGCGCGTTCGCTTGGTGACGCAACCAGGCACTTTTCCGTCCGGAGCGGGCCAATCAAGATCACTTATTGGCAGCACCCGGGCGTGTTGTCAGTGGCAGGTGCGAGGATGCCCCTTGCGCGCGGTCTCGGGGTGGGGAGCCCCGGGTGCGCGCCGACCAGCCGGGTGGGGGCGACGGAGGCGGTTCCCCTGCCGGCACCCCGCGCAGAAGGGATTCCTGACGGCCATGCAGATCCGGCTGACCGTTCTCGCGCCGCGCGGCGGACAGGCCGTCGCGGGGCCCGCGTCCGGGACCCGCGCGTGCGACGTGCTGGTCACCGCGCCCGCGGGCACGGCGCTGGCCGCGGTGGCCTCGGGTCTGGCGTCGGCCGCCGCGGGCCCTGAGGCGGCCGGCAGCTCGGGAAGCACGGTGTTGTACGCCGGCGCGGAGCGGCTGGACCTCCAGCGCCGCACCCTGGGCGAGCCGCCCCTGGTGGACGGCGCGGTCCTCTCGCTGGGCCAGCCCGGCCCGGAGGGCCCGGGCGACGCGGACCCCTCGACGCAGCTGCACGTGGTCGCCGGGCCGGACGCGGGCGGGGTCCATCTGCTGCACGGAGGTCGGGTGAGCATCGGCCGCTCCGCCGACGCCGACGTGCCCCTGGACGACCCCGACGTGTCCCGGCTGCACTGCGAAGTGACGGTCGACGAGGACGGCCGGGTCACCGTCGCCGACCTCGGCTCGACGAACGGGACGGCGCTGGACGGCCGCACCGTCGGCCGCCGCCCCGTCACCCTCCCGCCGGGGGCGCTGCTGCGTCTCGGGGAGTCCACGCTCCGGCTGTCCCCCGCCGACCGCACGGCCGCGCTGCCCACCGCCGCGGACGGCGAGGGCCATCTCAGGGTCGCCGGGCCCGCCGCCCCGGCCGCCGCGCCCGCGCCCGTCGCCGAAGCCGGTAAAGAGGCGGGCCACAGCGCGTACGTCCCCGACGGCCCCGCGCCCTCGACCACCGGCCCCACGCCTGCGTACGGCACCGTCACCCCGCACATCGCCAGCAACACCATCAGCACCGGCAGTACCGGCCGCGAGACCCACCCGCCGGCGCAGGCGGACGGCGGGCACGCCCGGGCCGCCGACCTGACCGACCCCTGGAGCGACGCCGAGGGCGGCGACCCCGAGGCGCACGCCCGGGCCCACGACGGCCTCCGGAAGAAGGGCATAGGCGCCTGGGCACGCCGCCTCAAGGGCGACGCCGCCCGCGGCGAGCAGCGCGACGCGGGCGCGGCAGCCCCGCTGCCGGCGCCGATCGCACCCGAGGCACCCCCCGCCGAGCCCGCCCCGGCCGCCATCGACAGCTGGCCCGACCCCGCCGCCGTCCTGCTCACCGCGGTGCGCCCCGGCGCGCGGCTGTGGGAGCGCGGCCCGGACCACCCCGAGTCCCTGGTCCTGCGGCTGGGCACGGCCGATCGGGACGACCTGGCGTCCGTGCCGGTGACCGTGGGCCTGCGGGAGGCCGGTTCGCTGGGGCTCGCCGGCCCGCGGCGCCGGCTGGCCGGCGCCGCGCACTGGGCCGTGGCGCAGCTCGCCGCCCTGCACTCCCCCACCGATCTGGAGATCGTGCTGATCTCCACGGACCGCGCGCGCTCCCTGGAGGAGCGCCGGGCCGAGTGGGCGTGGCTCGGCTGGCTGCCGCACGTGCGGCCGGCGCACGGCCAGGACTGCCGTCTCCTGCTCGCGTACGACCGCGACCAGGCAGCGGCGCGCACCGCGGAGCTGATCCGCCGGCTGGACGACGGCTGGCTCGGCCCCGGCTGGCCGAGCGCGGACCGCACGGCCCTGACGGACGCCGCCGAGCGGTACGAGGGCCCGCGCACCCTGGTCGTCGTCGACGGCGACCCGGGCTCCGCCGCCCTGCGGGAGACCACGGCCCGGCTCGCCGGCGCCGGCTGGTCCGCGGGCATCCATCTGCTGGTGCTGGCCGAGGCCCCCGCCGCCTCCCCCGTGTCACCGGTCGCCGCGACGTACGAGACGGCCTGCGCCGCTTCGCTCGCCTTCCGGGAGTGCGGGGCGGTCGGGCTGCTCAGCGGTGAGGTGGCGATCGCGCTGCGGGTGCTGCGCACCGCGGGCGGGCTGCCCGCCGGCCACGGCGCGCTGGCCGCGGTCGACGCGGTGTCGACGGCGTGGGCGGAGCGGTTCGCCCGGGCGCTGGCGCCGCTGCGTACGGAAGGGGCCGGCCCTCAGGTCCCGGGCCGGGCGGCCGTGGTGCCCCGCTCCTCCCGGCTGCTCGACGAGTTGGGGCTGGCCAGGGCCACTCCGGCGTCGCTGATGGCCCGCTGGGCGGCGGCCGGGGACGTCCCGGGCAGCCCGGTGGTGTTGGGCACGGATCCGCGCGGACCGCTCGCGGTCGACCTCGCGGTGGAGTGCCCGCATCTGCTGATCGAGGGCCCGCCCGGCAGCGGGCGCACGGAGCTGCTGCGTTCCGCCGCCGCCTCACTGGCCTCCGCCGGCCGGCCGGACCGGCTCGGGCTGCTGCTGGTCGACGGCGCCGGCGGCGAGCGCGGCGAAGGGCTCGCGGTCTGTACGGATTTGCCGCACGTGATGGACCACCTGGTGGCGAACGACCCGGTACGCATGCGGATGTTCGCCCAGGCGCTGGGGGCGGAGCTGAAGCGCCGCGCCGAGGTGCTCGGCGGCGTGGACTTCGCCGAGTGGCACGCTTCGGGCGGCACCGCCGGCCGGGTGGTGGGTCAGCGCGCGCCGAGCGCGGCCGAGCAGGGCGGGCCGCTGGCCCACGCCTCGGCGCGGTCGGCCCGGGCCGTGGGCCGGATCGACCACTCCGCGGTCGCCGGCCAGGCCCCCGATCCGCGGGCGGCGGCCCGTGGTGACCTGGAGTCCCCGCCGAGCGGCACCTTGCGGCTGCGCCCCGGCGGGCGCACGCGCCCGGCCGGCCCCGCGCCGCTGCCCCGACTGGTGGTCCTGGTCGACGACTTCGACGCGCTGGTGGCCCCCGCCCTCGGCAGCCTCGGGCGACCGGCGGCCGGCTCGGTCGTCCGTGCCCTGGAGGCCGTGGCCCGGGACGGCGGTCGGCTCGGGGTGCACCTGATCGCGACCTCCGCCCGCCCGGACCGCACCGCGGACACGGAGCTGGCGCGCACGGCCGGGCTGCGGGCGGTGCTGGACGCGCCGCCGGTCTCCGCCGGGCCCGACGACCCGCTGCCGGGCCGGGGCCGGCTGGGGCATCCGGACGGCCGGGTGACCCCGTTCCAGGGCGGTCGGGTCACCGGCCGCATCCCGCGCACCGCGACGCTCCGGCCCACGGTCGTGCCGCTGGAGTGGGAGCGCATGGGCGACCCGCCGACCCGCCGTCCCGTACGGGAGTTGGGGAACGGCCCGACGGACCTGGCGCTGCTGGCGAGCGCGCTGGAGCGGGCCGCGACGTCGGTGAACGCGATACCCCTGCCACCGCTGTCGCCCGTGCACCCCTGACACACCGCGCGCCGTGGTCCTGCACCGCACCGCTGTCCCGTACCGCACCACGCGTCGCCGCGATGCGCACCGTTCCCTCAACTTCTGCAAATACTGCGCGATTTGACAGGACATCACGTCACAGAGGGATCACGAAAGAGCCATCGGCTCACGCAGCGGATTGCGGGGCCTGTGCCCCGGGCGTAGACCTGTCGGGCAACGCGTCGGTGCTACGGCAGAGAACGGGGCAGAAATGCGGACAACTCTTCGCACGAGCAAGGTCGCCATCACATTCGCCGTCGTCGCGGCGCTCGCCCTCGCCGGCTGCGGCGACGGCGACGACGACTCCTCGGACGCGGACGGCAAGAAGGGCTCCGGTTCCGGCTCCACGGTCGAACTCCCCCGGTTGGAGGGGGAGACGGTCCAGGTCGCGGCCGTGTGGAGCGGGGCCGAGCAGGAGAACTTCGAGAAGGTCCTGACCGAGTTCGAGAAGCGCACCGGGGCCGAGGTCACCTTCGTCCCCGCGCAGGACCCGATCGTGAACTTCCTCGGCACGAAGATCGCCGGCGGCAGCCCGCCCGACGTGGCGCTGCTGCCGCAGCCGGGCGCCATCGCGCAGGCCGTGCGGCAGAAGTGGGCCAAGCCCGTCGGCCCGGAGGCCAAGGCCCAGCTCGCGAAGAACTACTCCCCTGGCTGGCAGAAGATCGGCCAGGTGAACGGCGAGCAGTACGGCGTGTACTACAAGGCCGCCAACAAGTCCCTGGTCTGGTACAACACCGCGGCGTTCGACGCGGCGGGCGCCAAGGAACCGAAGACCTGGAAGGAGTTCCTCGCCACCGCGGAGACCGTCTCCGCGTCCGGCGTGACGCCCGTGTCGGTCGCGGGGGCCGACGGCTGGACCCTCACGGACTGGTTCGAGAACGTCTATCTCTCCCAGGCCGGCCCGGAGAAGTACGACCAGCTCGCCCGGCACGAGATCAAGTGGACCGACCCCTCGGTGACGCAGGCGCTCACCACCCTGGCGGAGCTGTTCGGCAAGCCCGCGCTGATCGCGGGCGGCGCGGACGGCGCCCTGCAGACCGAGTTCCCGGCGTCGGTGACGCAGACCTTCACCGGTGGTGACCAGCCGAAGGCGGCGATGGTCTTCGAGGGCGACTTCGTGGGCGTCAACATCGCCCAGACGAAGGCGGAGCTGGGCACCGACGCGAAGGTGTTCCCCTTCCCGGCGGTCGGGGCCAAGCCCTCGGTGGTCACCGGCGGCGACGCGGCCGTGGCGCTGAAGGACAGCAAGGGCGCCCAGGCGCTGCTGACGTTCCTCGCCTCCCCGGACGCCGCGAAGATCCAGGCCGCCGCCGGCGGCTTCGTGTCGCCGAACAAGGCGCTGGACGTGGCCGCGTACCCCAATGACGTGATGCGGGGCATCGCCGAGGCCCTGATCGCCGCGGGCGACACGTTCCGCTTCGACATGTCGGACCAGATGCCGCAGTCCTTCGGCGGCACCCCGGGCAAGGGCCTGTGGAAGACGCTCCAGGACTTCCTGAAGAACCCGAAGGACGTGGCGGGGGCGCAGGCGAAGCTGGAAGCGGACGCCGCCAAGGCGTACACGGGCTGAGCGGCGGGTGTCCACCGCAGTGAAGGCGGGGGGTCCGGCCCGGCCGGCTCCCCCCGCCCGTCCGCGCAAGAGCGTGACCGGCACCCGCAAGGCGGTCGCGGCCGGCTTCCTGCTGCCCGCGCTGGTGCTGCTGGGCGCGCTCGTGGTCTACCCGGTCGGGTACTCGGTCCACCGTTCCTTCTTCGACCAGTCGGGCAGCGGCTTCGTCTGGTTCGACAACTACGCGGAGATCTTCACCGACGACGCGATCTTCACGGCCGTCAAGAACAACGCGATCTGGGTGGCCTTCGCCCCGGCGGTCGCCACCGCGCTCGGGCTGATCTTCGCCGTGCTCACCGAGCGGATCCGCTGGGGCACCGCGTTCAAGCTGGTCCTCTTCATGCCGATGGCGATCTCCATGCTGGCGGCGGGGATCATCTTCCGGCTGGTGTACGAGCAGGATCCGGACCGCGGCGTCGCCAACGCGGTCTGGGTCGGGGTGCACGACACCTTCGCGGAGTCGTCCGTCTTCCCCCGGGCCCGGCCGCTGCCGGTGCACCCGCTGGAGTCGGGCGGCGGCGGTTCGTTCGTCACCAAGGAGCCGGCCGCGGTCGGGGCCCCGGTGCTGCTGCCGCTGGTGGGCGTCGCGCCGGCGCGCATGCCGTCGGACGCCGAGCCCGCCGCGCCGCCGGCGCAGGGCGGCGAAGGGAAGGTCACCGGGACGGCGTGGCTGGACTTCACCCGGGGCGGCGGCGGCAAGCCCAACGTCGTCGACCCGAAGGAGCTGGGCCTCAAGGGCCTGAAGATCGAGGCGGTCAAGGACGGCGAGGTGGTGGCGTCCACCCGCGCCGGCCCCGACGGCTCGTTCGCCCTGCCGGCCGCCGCCGACGGCGCCCAGCTGCGGCTGCCCGGGGACAACTTCCGCGAGCAGTACAACGGCGTGAGCTGGCTCGGCCCCTCGCTGGTCACCCCGGCGATCATCGGCAGCTACGTGTGGATGTGGGCCGGCTTCGCGATGGTCCTCATCGCGGCGGGGCTGGCGAGCGTGCCACGGGAGCTGATGGAGGCGGCCCGGGTCGACGGCGCCAACGAGTGGCAGGTCTTCCGCCGGATCACGGTGCCGCTGCTGGCGCCGGTGCTCTCGGTGGTGCTGGTCACCCTGATGATCAACGTGCTGAAGATCTTCGACCTCGTCTACATCATCGCGCCCGGATCCGCGCAGGACGACGCGAACGTCCTGGCGCTCCAGCTGTACCGCTCGTCCTTCGGGACCGCCGCCGACCTGGGCGTCGGCAGCGCCATCGCGGTGCTGCTGCTGTTGCTGCTGGTGCCGGTGATGGTGCTCGACATCCGTCGTACGCGAAGGGAGAGGCGCCGATGACCACGCGCACGTCCACGACAGCGCGCAGCACCGCCTCCGGGGGCGCCCCGAAGGCGCGGCAGCCGCTCGCGAGCCGGCTCGCCGGGTGGGCGGGCGCCGGCGCGGTGCGGGTCTTCCTGCTGGTCGTCGCGGTGTTCTGGCTGACCCCGGCGGTCGGTCTGCTCGTCTCGTCGCTGCGCGGCCCGGCGGACATCGCGGACAGCGGCTGGTGGCAGGTGTTCACCGCACCGGCGCAGCTGACCCTGGAGAACTACGAGGGCCTGCTGAAGAACGAGGCGATCACCGATTCGCTGCTCAACAGCATCGTGATCACGGTCCCGTCGACCCTGCTCGTGGTGGTGATCGGGGCGTTGGCGGGGTACGCCTTCGCCTGGATGGACTTCCCCGGGCGCGACTGGTGGTTCCTGATCGTCGTCGGCCTGCTGGTGGTGCCGGTGCAGGTGGCGCTGATCCCGCTGTCCAAGCTGTTCGGGCAGATCGGGATCTTCGAGACGACGATCGGGGTGATCCTCTTCCACGTCGGCTTCGGGCTGCCGTTCGCCATCTTCCTGCTGCGGAACTTCTTCGCGGAGATCCCGCGGGAGCTGCTGGAGGCGGCGCGGCTGGACGGCGCGGGCGAGCTGCGGCTGTTCGTCCGGGTGGTGCTGCCGCTCGGCGGGCCGGCGCTCGCCTCGCTGGGGATCTTCCAGTTCCTCTGGGTCTGGAACGACATGCTGATCGCGCTGATCTTCGCGGACACCGACAGCGCACCGATCACGGTGGCCCTCCAGCGCCAGGTCCGTCAGTTCGGCAACAACATCGACGTCCTCGCGTCGGGCGCGTTCTTGTCGATGGTCATCCCGCTGGCGGTGTTCTTCGCCTTCCAGCGGCAGTTCGTGTCCGGGGTGATGTCGGGTGCGGTGAAGTAGCGGCGCGAAAGGTGGTGCGGGAGCCCGGGCACGAACTGCCGCTGGAAGGCGAAGAACACCGCCAGCGGGATGACCATCGACAAGAACGCGCCCGACGCGAGGACGTCGATG